>DASZGN010000018.1:0-2759 GCA_035938775.1 Trinickia sp. | reverse complement strand
AGCTGATCGAATGTCCGATTTGCGCCGCGACTGAAGTGAGCCGCATGCCGTCGGCGCCGCGGCTCAATCTGTCGGGGGCGACGAGCGCGGGGCAGGGCGGCGGGGCACATTCGGGCGAGCGAGGCGCGGCCGCAACGGCAGAGCGTGTTCGCGAGATCGAGGCCGAGGCCATGCGCATGCTGCGCGAGGTGGTCGGAAAGACCGAGAACGTCGGCGAGCGCTTCGCCGAAGAAGCGCGCCGCATTCACTACAACGAAGCACCCGCGCGCAGCATTCGGGGCGTGACGACGCCCGCGGACGCACGGGCGCTCATCGAAGAAGGCATCGACGTCATGCCGCTGCCGAGTGCCTGCGTGCCGAAAGAGTCGCTTCAGTGACGCGGCTTTGACGGGCGGCTTTCATATTTTATAGGCCGTTTCGCCCACATTTTCTCCGCCGTGCGCTTGGTGGCGGGCTACCCAATAGAATTCAATCTTGTTGCCGGCACGGTGCATCGTGCCGCGCTGCGACTTGGTCGCACGCTGCTTTTCGGCATCCGGCTCGAGAGAGGCCGATCTATGGAGGCAAGAGATGAGGTTGAGTTTTGAGGATATGGAAGTCGGCTCGAGGAGCGAAGTCGGCACGCACACGTTCACCGCCGAGGAAATCGTCGAATTCGCCAACCGGTTCGATCCACAGCCGTTCCATATCGACGAAGCCGCCGCCAAGGCGTCGGCATTCGGCGGGCTCGTCGCAAGCGGCTGGCATACGTGCTCTGCACTGATGGGCATGCTGGTGCGCAACGTGCTGGACGGCTCGACCTCGATGGGTTCGCCCGGCATCGAAGAAATTCGCTGGGCAAAGCCCGTGAGACCCGGCGATACCATCACGCTGTTCAATTCCGTTCTCGACAAGCGGGTCTTATCGAGTCGCCCCGATCGCGGCATCTTGACGACGCTCTGGGAAGGCATCAATCAAGCCGGAGAAACGGTCGTCACAGTTCGCTCGAAGGTGCTGTTTGGATTGCGGAACCCGGGGCGGCCGGGAGCGGTGGCATGACATCCGGCTCGAGGGTATCGGGGGCGGTGAATGCATCGGATCTGCCGGATGCATCGGCTGTGCCGGATGCGTCGGCTTCGCCGGACGCATCGGCTGCGTCGAATGCATCGGCTTCGCCGGATGCATCGCAGGTATCGACGCTCACCATCGCCGACGCGGCGGCCTTGCGCGCGCTCGTCGGCGCACCGCCGATCGCGAGCGATTGGATGAGAATCGATCAAGCCTGCGTCGACGCGTTCGCCGACGCGACGGGCGACGATCAATGGATCCATGTCGACCGCGAGCGTGCGCTGCGCGAATCGCCGTTCGGTGGGCCGATCGCACATGGCTTTCTGACGCTGTCGCTGATCCCGGCGCTGCTCATGCGCACCTTCGCAATCAGTCAGCGTATGGGCCTCAACTATGGGCTCAATCGTGTGCGCTTCACTTCACCCGTGCCGGTGGGCTCGCGTGTCAGAGCGCAGTTGCGCGCGATCGAGGCGCGCGATGTGGAAAGCGGTGGCGTGCAAGTGACATGGGACGTCGCCGTCGTGGCCGAAGGCGCCGGCAAGCCCGCATGCATTGCCGAGTTCATCACGCGGCACTACTTCTAGCTTCTGGCTTCCGGCGTCTGGCGCTGCTGCCGCCGGGTCGATGTGGGTAAAGCGCGAGCGAACGAACACTGCGGTGGCACGCAAGTCGTCCGTTCGTCCGTGCAGCGCCCGTGTTTAGTGCCTCGCGTACTGCGTCGCACCGAAGAGAACTTCCCTCGCTTTCTCGTCAGTAATCGGATTGCGTGCCGCCGCCAGCACTTCGACGCCGCGCTGCACGGCCGGGCGCGCCGCGATCGCTTCGTGCCAGCGCTTGATGTTGGGCAATGCGTCGAGCTCGATGCCCTGGTTTTGCCACGAGCGTGTCCATGGAAAGCTCGCGATATCGGCGATCGAATAGTCGTCGCCCGCGAGGTACTGCGTTTTGCCAAGCTGCGTATCCATCACGCCATAGAGGCGTTTCGCTTCGTTCGTATAGCGATTGACCGCGTATTCGATCTGCTCCGGCGCGTAAAGACGGAAGTGATGCGCCTGGCCAAGCATCGGCCCCAAACCGCCCATCTGGAACATCAGCCATTGGAGCGTCGCGTAGCGCGCAGCCGGATCGGTGGGAAGAAACTTGCCCGTCTTCTCGGCGAGGTACATAAGGATCGCGCCCGATTCGAAGACCGACAGCGGCTTGCCGCCGGGGCCATCGGAATCGACGATCGCGGGGATCTTGTTGTTGGGGCTGATAGCGAGGAACTCGTGCTTGAATTGGTCGCCTGCGCCGATATCGATCGGATGAACGCGGTATTCGAGGCCGGTTTCCTCGAGCATGATGTGAACCTTGTGACCGTTCGGGGTTGCCCAGCTGTAGACGTCGATCATCGCCGCTCCTGTGTAAAGCTGGCGCCGCAAGGGGCGGCGCTTATGCGTAGCGAAAATTAGCATAGTTCGATCGGCGCCGCAGACGGCCAACGAAAGCCCTCTTGGCGATGCGGACATCGCCAGTTCAACGCGAAAATGGCGCTCGACCTGCCGGACCTCGCGCCTTGCCCGGAACGTCGCGTGCAGCCGTCAACCGAGCGCTTGCGTGCCCGCGCGTGGCACATGCCGCGCCAGCTCGAGCTTGGCGATCGCGTTGCGATGCACCTCGTCCGGGCCGTCGGCGAAGCGCAGCGCACGCGCGCAGGCATAGGCGTAGGCGAG
>DASZGN010000017.1:0-8082 GCA_035938775.1 Trinickia sp. | reverse complement strand
CTTGACGGCACTCCCCACAGTTCAGCTCGGCAACGTGGACAACGAAATACAGGATTGTCGGCTACGAGGACGTGCAGGTGCCGGCGGGCAAATTCCACGCATTGAAAATTGAAGCTGAAGGCGATTGGCGCGCGCAGGTGGCGCCGTCGAACACCGTTGTTCAGTCGGCTCAGACCCAACCGGGCGCGACGACGCTCGTCACGCAAGCGCGTCAGGTCACGCCCGAAGCGACAGTTGGCCACACGTACAAGGCGTTCTGGTATGTGCCCGAAGTCGGCCGCTGGGTGAAGTCGGTGGAGGAGTACTACGGCAGCAACAACGTCCGCAACGAACGCTACATGGCCGAACTGGAAGCGTACAAGCATAGCGGAGAATAGCGCGGCCGCGCCATGCATCGGACACTTCCGTCGCATCGCCACGCGATACGCCAAGCTGTCCGAGCGCTTCGCCATACATGATGTCTAGCTCATTCGAACCCCGCGCCGCTAAGCGGCCCCTTAGGCTCGGGCCGCGCAGTCATTAACTCGGCCGGATAAAGCCGCAATAAAGACCGCGCCTCATCGACGCTCTTGCAACCGAGCCAGTCGTCATACTCATCAGGCCGGAGAATAACGACCGATCGCTTTTCATCGCCAGGCTTGTGCATGCGTCGCATGAGCGGATGCTCGTCGGCGTTGACGGTGATCAACGTAAACGACACCTCATCTCCCTCGGGACCCGGCCAGGTGCGCCAGAGTCCGGCCATCGCAATGGGCTCCTCCGAGGCCAACTCGATTCGATAGCGCTCGTGCTTGCCGCTTTCGTAATTCGGCTCATAGATCGCCTCGCACGGGACAAGGCAAAGGTGCTGCCGCGCCCATGCCACCCGATAGGCCGGCCGCTCGCCGACCGTTTCGACTCGCGCATTCATCGTGCTGTACCGCTTGCCGGCGGGCATCTTGCTCCTGGGAATCATCCCGAAGGTAGCGACAATCGCCTCGCGTGCACCCGCATCCGCATCCGCATCCGCATTGCGTCGAATGATTGGCGCGGGGTAATCCTGGAAAGCCTCATCGCGCCATTGATCCTCCGGCGGAGCGACCCCGTAGTATTTCTCGAAGGTCCTACGTCGCGCGGCAGCGTAGTTCGTGCACATGTTCTCCCTCGAATGCGAAGCGACGCCAAGCGCGAACGCGCTTTAACGCATCAACGCGTCAAAACCCTGCAATAACCGTTCGATGTCGGCCGAAGCAATATTGCCCATCGTCGAAATGCGGAACAACTGCTTCGACAATCCGCCTTGTCCGGCGTAAATCACAAAGCCGCGTGCCTTCAGGCCATCATGCAATTGCTCGTAACCCATGCCCTTCGGCAAGCGATACGCGCGCAGCACGACGGATGAGCATTCGGGCGGCAGCACGGCCTCGATATCGCGCGCTGCGAGCCCCGCGCGCACTTGTTCGGCAAGCGTCGCGTAGCGCGCATGGCGCGCGCTCACGCCGCCTTCGTCGCTGAACTCGCGCAGCGCTTCGACGAGCGCGTAATACGCGTGCACCGACGGCGTGAACGGCGTATTGCGCTGATCCTGCATGCTGGCGAGGCGACCGAGATCAAGGTAATACGTGCGGCTTGCCGCTTGCCGCAGCGCATCGCGCCGCACGATGACGAACGCTGCGCCCGGCACGCCATGCAGGCACTTGTTGGCCGTTGCGGCCACGGCGGCGATGCTCTCGTCGGCGAAGTCGATCGCTTCGGCGCCGAAGCTGCTCACGCCATCGATCAGCAACTTCACCCCGCGCTCGCGGCAGAGCGCACCAAGCTCAACAAGCGCGTTCAAGCGGCCCGTCGTCGTCTCGTGATGAACGATGGCCACATGCGAGATCGATCGGTCCGCATCGAGTTGCGCGACGATGCGCGCCAGGTCGGGCGCTTGCATCCAGTCGTGCGTGAGCGTTTCGTGCGCGATGCGGTATTGCTTGGCGATGCTGGCAATACGTTCGCCATAAACGCCATTCTCGACGACGAGCAACTTGCCGTGCTCGGGCACGAGCGCCGCGATCATGCTTTCGACGGCGGCGGTGCCCGAGCCCGTCATCAGCACGGCCGACCATTGCGTGCGATCGAGCCCATACACATCGAGAAGCCGCGCACGCGCTTCGTCCTGCAAGTCATAGAACTCGCTCTCGCGATGACACAGGTCCGCTTGCAGAAGACTCTTGCGCACACGTTCCGTCAGCGTGACGGGGCCGGGATTGAGCAACAGCATCGTCATCATGAAACTCCGATGGCGGCACCGATGTGCCGCATGAGACGCGTCTTGACTTCGACGGGCGTGACGGTTGGGCGCGGCAAGTTGTCGGGCGCACCGCGCCGGATCGTTACGCGCGCGAAGCGCGGGCCGTCGAGCGAGGCATTGCGCGGTGGGCGTGCAAGCAATTCGTCGATGAGATCGAGCTCGTCGCCTTCAACGGCCGATGCATAGCCGCACGCCGCAGCAATGCCGGCAAACGAGACATGCGGCGACACGGTGGCCTGGCCGCCCGTCGAATCGTGCGCGCCGTTATCGAGCAGCAAATGCACGAGATTCGCGGGCCCGTAAGCGCCAAGCGTCGCGAACGCACCCATGCGCATGAGCGCTGCACCGTCGCCATCGAGCGCGACGACCTGCAAGTCCGGGCGCGCGAGCGCAAGGCCAAGTGCGAGCGGCGTCACGCACCCCATCGAGCCCACCATGTAGAGCTGATTCGGGCGATCGTCGAGCGCATAGAGTTCGCGTCCGCAAAAGCCGGTCGATGCGAGCACGACCGTCGAATCGAGCGGCGTATGCGCGATCACACGCTTTAACGCGTCGCTGCGCGACGCCCGCTTGTCCTCGGGCACGCCTTGCCAACGCGCGCGCGGCACGCACCGCGGCGCATGCGCCGTGCCGGCGGTTTGCTCCAACGCATACGGTGCGACGCTGCCCTTGCTCATTACGAACGCGTAGGGCCGGCCCGTTGCATCCATATGCGCGACCGCGCGCTCGAGTGCCGGCTCGAGCGTTTCCGTATCGCGTGGAAACGGCTCCCAGGGAATGTCCATCGTCTCGAGAATCGCCGGCGTGATCGGCCCCATCAACGCATGCTGCGGCTCATCAGAGATACCGGGCTCGCCGCGCCACGTGACGATCAGAAGCTGCGGAAGCCTGAAAGTCCAAGTAAGCGACGTGAGCGGGCTCACCGCATTGCCGAGCCCCGAGTTCTGCATCATGGTCACGCCGCGCGTGCCTTCGGGCGCGCCAAGCACGGCACCCGCGATCAGCGCGACCGCATCGCCTTCGTTCGCCGCACTCAAGTAATGCAGCGACGGATCTTGCAGCACGTAGTTGATGAAGGGCGTAAGAAACGAGCACGGTACGCCCGCATACCAATGAAAGCCGCGCCTGCGCGCCGCCTCGACAAATTGCGCAGCCTCGATCATCGCGCCCCTCCGCTGCCATTGCCGCTGCGCGCAAGCCCGAACGGCGTTTGCTCATGAGCGAAGTCGCCTGCGCGACGGAAATCCTCGAGGTCGTTCACGCCGCACCAATGCCCATGCACGTATTGGACTTCGATCGCCTCACCCGCGGCGATGAGCGCATTGATGAGCGAGGGCATGTCGAGCGCATCGAAATCGGCTTGCCGGCGCAACTCGCCCAGCATTGCGCTCAGGCGCTCGCGCCCGGGGCCGCGAACGCTAAGGAGTCCTATCCAGCGGCCATGCGGCGGCGCGGCATTGCGCGAGCCGCTGCATATGCGCGTAAGCAACGCCTTGCGGCCGAACAGCGCGCGATCGTCGGGCGCAGAGCAATACGCAAAATCGCGCACGCTTTGGTTCGAAGGCTGCGTGACCGACGAATCGACCACGACGGTGAACGGCGCTTCGCTTTCGACGAGATCGCGCAGGATGTAGCTGCGAAAAAGCAAATCGCCGTACGAGATCACAGCATCGGTTGCAAGCGTGTCGATCGCGCACGCAAGCGAGGCGAGCTCGCCCGTTTGCGCATGGCGCTCATTGACGACGAGCTTCACGCCTCTCGTATCGATCGCATCGGCGCGGTAGCCGCCGACCACCGTGATGTCGTTCACGCCATGTTTCTTGAACGCATCGACGAGCCAGCGCAAGAGCGGCTTGCCGGCAATCGGCAGCATCACCTTCGGGCGCTCGGCGGTGACGGCCTCGAGCCCCTGGCCCCGGCTTGCGGCCAGCACGACCGCCGCGCTCGGCCGCGCACTCGATAGATAGAGACGTTCGGCCGCGGAGTATTCGTCCGCGTCTTGCAAGCGAAAGATTTCGTTGACGCTCGCGATGCGCTCCTCGACATTGACGAGTGTCTCGCTGTCGTGGATGTCCTTGGCCACCGCCTGCATCGAGGACGCCGCGGCGCGCACGAGATGGTTGGCCCAGATGACAGTGCTGATGCCGGCTTTGCGGAAGACTTCGGTGGGCGTGCTGTAGTACTTCGTCGGCACGATGACGAGCGGCGCACGTTGCGCCCATTCGCGCGCGAACGCGAGAATTTCGTCGGGACGCGAAAGCTTGCTGTGAATCAGGATCGCATCGGCGCCCGCGAGGCGGTACGCTTCGGCGCGCTCGAGCGCTTCTTCCATGCCCCATCCGGCAATCAACGCTTCCACGCGTGCAACGATCGAAAAATCTCTTTCGGTCTGCGAATCTTTGCCGGCCTTGATCTTGCCGCAGAACTCGTCGATATCGGCAAGCGGCTGACGTTCGCCGTCGATGAAGCTGTTGGTCTTCGGAAACTGCTTGTCCTCGATGCACACGCCCGCGATGCCGCGCTGCTCGAGCTTGCGCACAAGCCGGCGCACGCTGTTGAAGTTGCCGTAGCCCGTGTCGCCGTCGAGCAGAATCGGCAGATCGCTCGCATCGGCCATGAACTCGATCGTATCGACGACTTGGGTCCAGCTCGCCTCGTTGTTGTCGCGCACGCCGAATTGCGCGGAAATCGCAAGGCCGGACGCCCAGATCCCCTTGAAGCCTGCCTCGCGCACGATGCGCGCCGACAGGCCGTTGTGCGCTTCCATCAGGAATTCGAGCGTTTCGCTCGCGAGCATTTCGCGCAGTCGCGTAAAGCGCGAGGCGTGCGCGTTCATCGCACGACTCCCGCGGCCTGCGCGAGCTTCGGCAATACGTCGTTCGCTGCGCGTTGGACGTCGTTCGGAAAGTCGATTTCGATCCACGGCAGGCTCGTGACATCCGCAATATCGAATGCGCGGCCGCCTTCGAGAAGCAGATCGCGCACCGCTTCCTCATGCGGCATATGCTGCCGTCCGCTCTCGACGTAACCTGCGACGATTTGAGCAAGACGCCGCGCCGTGTCTTCGCGAAAGCGGAAGAAGCCGACCGATTCGCCGATCGTGTCGTATTGCAGGCCGACCGCGAGCTGCTTGCGCAGCTCGACGGGCACGCCATCTTTCAAGCAAAGCTTGACGGGCTCGTCGCCGGCTTCGAAATCGCGATCGATCAGCAGGCGGTCGACGCTCGTACCCGCAACGAGCGCACGCAAGATGGCCTCGTCATAGAGAACATCGGCATCCATTAGCAGCACATCGCCGCCGCGCGTGAGCGCTTCCCCGACCGTATGCACGGTCAGCACGCTGCCGAGGTCATAGCGCGGATTGAGCACGATCTCCGGTGCGGGCTGCCAGCCGATCCGCGCGAGCTCGGCTTCGACCTGCTCAGGCTGAAACCCGAGCGCGAGCACGATCTCGTCGACTCCCACCGCACGCAAGGCATGCAGATGGCGCTCGAGCAACGTGACCTCGTGAAAGCGCAGCAGGCACTTCGGAAACTGTTCTCCAGGCGGCTGTTGCAATCGAAGGCCGAGGCCCGCGGCAAGAATGATTGCGCGCATGTTGTTGTTCTCCTTCAAAAGCCGATCGCCGCGGCAAAGCCGCGTCGTTGTCAATCGGCAACAGGCGCGCCGGCCGTTCGCCGACGCTGCCACTTTCGTTCACTCCAATGTAGATAGGCCACGCCCGGCAAACCGAGCGCCAGTTCGCGCGCGCGTTTCGCAAGCGACAGCGCGAGCGCCGCATCGGGCGTAAGCCCGACGAGCGGCGCGAGCAGCAGGTAGCCGCCTTCTTGCGCGCCGAGCGAGCCGGGAATGGCGAATGCCGCACCGCGAATGGCCTGGCCGACGCTTTCGAGCAAGAGCGCATCGAGCCAGCCAACAGGGTGACCGAGCAAGCTGAGCGCAACCCACACTTCGCCGACGCCCACGACCCAGCCGATGAAGCTCAATGCGAAGGTGGCGGCCACGCGAGAGCGGTCGCGATAGAGCGTGCGCACGGCTTCATCGATCGCGTCGGCACGCGTGGTCAGCGCCGACCAGTCGCGCTTGCCGAAGGCTTTGCCCGCCACGCGCACGAAGCGGCCGAACATCCCTCGGCGCTGAGCGACATAAAACGCGGCCAGCGCCAGCGTCAGCACGCCGCTCGCAATGAGTGTGGCCACACGCATGCCATGTGCGGCATGATGTGTGCCGGTTGCGGCAAATGCCGCGAATGCGGCGAGCCCGGTGAATGCGAAGACGATCTGTGCGAGCGCTTGCATCGTCGTCGAGACGGTGATCGCGGAAGCCGCATCGCGCATCGGGACGCCGCGCTGCGCGAGCTGGCGAGCCATGACCACCGGCCCGCCGATCTGCCCCGCGGGCAAGAGGCTGTTGACCGATTCCCCGGCCCAGCGTGCAAGGAGTGCGTTGACGAAAGTCTTGCGCGTGGTAAGGCTGACCTGTATCGCCGCCGCATCGACGACGAGCGGCAGCAGATGGAATGCAGCAACGAGCAAAAGCCCCCAGCCCGCCGTGCCGAGCGTTGCCGCAATGGCGCCGAATCCTTGCCAGGCGATCAGCGCCACGAAGAGCGCCGTGCCGAGCGTGAGCAGAATCATCGCAGCCCGCGTCATTTGGCATCCCTGCCGCGTGGCATCCAAAGCTTGAACACTTGCCGAAAGCCGAAATAGGCGATCGCGTCTTTCATGTTCGAAATGAAGCGCCGAAAGGGGCGCATGCGCGCGTCGGTCACATATTCGAACGTCAGAGAGACGCGCAGTTCATTGGGACCGAGCGGCGTGATGCGATGGCGCAGCTTGTCGCCGTCGAAGAGCACCATGGCGCCAGGCGGATACTGAATCGAGCCGGGCACTGCTTGCGCGCCGGGGGTGCGCGTATGCAGTTCGTAATCGAGCCGGCAGGAGGAATCGTCGATCACGCCGAGGAGCAGCGTGTAGCGGCGGCCATCGTAGTACGACGTGTCGTAGTGCCAGCCGATGTGGTCCCCCGGGCGCGTGTAGTAGTAGAGCGCGTAAGCATGCGGATCGTCTTCGGGCGAGGGCAGCAGCGCATCGCCGGTGATTGCCTCCAGCCAGCCGATGAGCGCGGGCGATCGATAAAGCTCGGCAATGACAGGCGCGAGCCGATCGATCGTATGACGGCTTACGCTGCCGCCTTGCTTGTGGCCCGGCAGATAGTTGCGGTTGACGGCGACCGTCAGTGCGCGTGCCGCATCGGCGAGTCGAGCCGTGATGTCAGGCGGGAGGAAATCGTCGAGGTAAAGGAATGCGCCTTGGTGAGCGTACTCGGCCTTGAGCGTTTCAAGGTCGAACGCACGCGTGCGCAGGGCGATGTCGCGATCGATGGTCGCGCCTGCGGCGCGCCTGGAATCGGTCGTGCTCGGCGGTTGCTCGATGCCGACGAGCGTGACGCTTTCTTGTGCGCGCTCGTTCATCGCGATACCCATGCTTCGCCGGCGGGTGCCGGGGGCCGTGCGCGGCGCACGACGCGCCGATAGTGGAGCGCGACCCATAGCGCGAAGAGCGGGGCGCCGATCGACGCGGCGATGATGAACGGCTCGATGCCGCGCGCAAGCGTGACGAGCGGCAGCAAATAAAGCACGTCCTCTGTTTCGAAGCCGCAGGCCGCCGCTTGCCGCGTGCCCGCTTTGCCCGCGAGCGCTTCGATGCGCATGCGTAGATAAAAGATCAATGCCACGGCGATGCCCGCAATGCCCCCGAGCAACACGGGCGACGCGAAGTGCTCCTCGCCATGCGCGGCGATGCCGA
>DASZGN010000016.1:0-2691 GCA_035938775.1 Trinickia sp. | reverse complement strand
CATATTTGAATCAATGCCGCAAGGTCGCGCCGCTAGACAGCATTGACCTCACTGCCAACGGGAGTGAGTTTGCTTGTGGAGCGACGACGGTATGCACCGCGACGCACCCGTCATCTGACCACGGCAGGCAGTTCATTGATTCGAGCCCATTTCAGGAAATGCTCTCGGGCGGCGGTTCATCGGGGGGCGCAACGCCTTCATGTGGCGACAGGCACTAAAGAGGCGGATAGGCGCAAAGCGGCAACGCCCGTCACCCCTTCGTGACGGCCTTTTTCGCGCGCACCGTACTCGCTGCCTTTTCACCGCCACGCCGGGGACCGCCCGCGCGCGCCTTTTGCACTGCGCTGCCCGGCCGACTCGTCTTCCCACCTTCCTGCGGCTCCTTCGCGAGCACCACGAACTCCGAGTGATCGTCGTCGAACAACGGCAGCGTGCTGACGACGACCAGCTCCGCCGGCCCCGCCCCGACATTCATGACCCGATGCCGCTGATGCGCATCGAAATGCAGCGAATCGCCCGCCGAGAGCAGGTAGTCCTTCTTGCGCAGCGTATAGCGCACTTGCCCGGCTAGCACGAAGACGAACTCGTCGCCGCCGTGCGCCACCCATTCCGAGCAGTAGCCTTCCATCATCCGGACCTTGACGGCGTTGAGCAGGCTGCCTTCGAATGTCGTGGACAGCCGCTCGTAGCGCTGCCGCATCGGCCCCACGTGATACGACTCGCGTCTGCCCGCGTGCGAATCGGGTTGCATCTGACGCGGGTGCTCGAGCAATGCGCCGAGCGGCACACCGAGCGCCTTCGCGACATTGACGAGCGACGAGATCGAAATGCCGGTGAGATTGCGCTCGACCTGCGACAGGAAGCCGACAGACAGATGCGACGCAGTCGCCACTTCAAGCAACGTCATTTGCGATTCACGGCGCAATCGTCGAATGCGCTGGCCGATGTGATTGATATCCGAATCCATGAAGCCCCTTCGAGGCGAGCGCCAATGTGCGCGCTTCAGCATGAGGTACCGTCGCCGGCCTGTTCACGATTGCGCTGAGATAGAACGCAGCACGGCTCGTTCGGCAACAATGCCCGCGCATTGTACCGCCAGTCCTCGCGTGTACCCGGCATTCCCGGCAGCGACGAGCCCGCTATGGAAACTGCGCCCCGTGCGTGTTTTTTAGTCGCACCTAAATTTAAGCTTGACGTAAATTTTCAGGGACGGTAGCTTTTTGGTCCGTGAGCGCGGACAGCTCTCGCGCCTTATTGCCTTATTGCGTTATTGCACCGACAACCGAGTCTCCGATGATCGATCGATTGAAATATGGTTTTTCCGACCTCCCTTCCTACATAGCGCCGGTGGCCGAAGCACAGGCGGGGATGACGGCGCTGCTGGATCGATTGGACCTCGATGCGTTCGTCGTGACATCGCAAGACGAATTCATAAGCGAGTACGTGCCGCGCCGCAACAGTCAGCGCTATGCGCTCTCCGCCTTCGACGGCTCGGCGGGCTCGGGCGTGTTTCTCGGCAAAGCGCTCGCCGCGCGTTTGGGCTTGCCGCAGTTCGTGCTGTTCGTCGATGGTCGATATCATTTGCAAGCCGAAACGCAATGCGATCCGGCACACGTGCGTGTCGAGAAGCTCGGCCTGGGCGTGTCGATCTACGCGGCGATCGTCGAATGGCTCGCGGCCCACGCCGCGCATCTGCGCAAGATCGGCTACGACGCGCTGCGCTTGAGCGTTGCGCAGCGCGAGCAAATGCTCGCCGGCACACGGGAGGCCGGCTTCATATGGACGGCGCTTGCCGGCCGCGAAGTGGACCGCACGATCCATCTGCCCGGCTGGCAGGTCGAGCGGCCCATCACCGCTTTGCCTGAGTCGATCACGGGCACGAGCGTCGCGCGCAACGTCGCCACGCTCAACGAGCGCTTGCGAACGCATCTCGGCAACCACCAAACGAAGGTCTGCTTTCTGACATGCGCGGCCGACGATCTCGGCTATCTGCTCAATAGCCGCGGCTATCACCTTCCGAATGCGTCGTCGCATCTCGGCTATCTGTTCGTAGTCGAGAACCAGATCGCACTCTTCTTGCCCGAGGGCTGCGAGCGTTGCCCCGTGGAACTCGATGCGCTGCCCGCGCTGCACGTGTTTCGTAACGACATGGCAGGGCTCGAACATTTCCTCTCGCGCTTCGCTATCGATCACGTCTGCTACAGCGCCGATGCGGTCAACTGCGCGCTGCCCGACGCTGTGCGCCGCATCTGGCCGTCCGCGCAGCATACGCAATTCAGTCCGGTCGAATCGATGCGCGTCGCGAAGACGCCCGAAGTGCTCGATCAATTCCGCGATGCTTTCGCGCGCAGCAGTGCGGCGATCGCGGAAACGATGCGCTGGGCGAAATTCGGCGAGCCGGGGCAGCGTCATTCCGAGTACGACCTCGCGCGCAAAATCAACGACGCTTACGGCGCACGCTCGGCGCTTGGGCTTTCGTTCACGACCATTGCCGCGAACGGCGCGAACAGCGCGCTCGCCCATTACGCGGCCGCGAGCGACGAAGTCGAGCTGACCGAAGGCGAGCTTGTGCTGCTCGATAGCGGGGCGTACTACGAGGGCGGCTTCGCCACCGATTGCACGCGCGTCGTGCTGCGCAAGACGGACCCGTCGACGCGCGCGCAGCCGTGGCAACGGGAAATCTACACGATC
>DASZGN010000015.1:0-3984 GCA_035938775.1 Trinickia sp. | reverse complement strand
GTCTGCCGCATCTTCTGCGCCACCGCCAATCCCACCGAAGTGATCGTTGCAGAGACCGGCCAAGGGCGCAGCATTCTCGGCATTGTCGACGGTTTTCCGCCTCTCGGCATCGAAAACGAAGACGACGTCCAATGGCGCAAGACGTTCTTGCGCGACATCGGTTACAAGGCGTAAGTCGGAGAGCGTCGTGCGCAGTCTTAACCGAATTGAAGCGCAAAACATGGAGTGCCGCGACGCGTGCGATTCCGTAAGGTAGTCGAACCGGAAAACGCATTGGAGACAAGCAGTGAGCACGCCCGCTTACCTCAAAGTACCGCCCTCGCGAAGTGAAGAAGCAGGCGACGTGGCCACCCCGGCGCACATGGTCACCTCGCGCGTGCATGCGCTCGATTGGGCGCGCCTCGCGCAGGCCATCGACCGTGACGGCTACTCAGTCATTCCTGATTTGCTAGCGTCGGCTCAATGCCGCTCCCTTGCGGCGCTCTACCCCAACGATGCCCTCTTTCGGAGCCGCATCGTCATGGGGCGGCATGGCTTCGGCCGCGGCGAGTACAAGTACTTCGCTTATCCGCTGCCGGAGGTTGTGCAGGTGCTTCGCTCGGCAATTTATCCGCATCTTGTGCCGTTGGCGAATCGCTGGGCGAGCGCCATGCGAACCGACGTGCGTTATCCGCCGACCCATGCGGAGTTCGTTCAGCGCTGCCACGATGCGGGGCAGATGCGCCCCACTCCGCTGATCCTCGAATATGGTCCTGACGACTACAATTGTCTGCATCAGGATCTTTACGGCGAGCATATCTTTCCGCTGCAAGTCACGATCCTGTTGCAGCGCCCCGGCCGCGACTTTACCGGCGGAGAATTTGTATTGACCGAACAGCGTCCGCGGATGCAATCGCGTGCCGAAGTCATCCCGCTCGATCAGGGCGACGCGGTGGTGTTCGCCGTCAGTCATCGTCCCGTAGAAGGCACGCGCGGCGCGTATCGCGTCAATTTGCGCCACGGTGTGAGCCGCTTGCGCTCGGGGCAACGGCATACGCTAGGGATCATTTTTCACGACGCGCTTTGACGGAGCGCGTCGCATCGATTGCTCGTTCGTCACGCCTACCATGCACGCAACGTTTCAAGATCGCACCGAGGCGGGCCGCATTCTTGCCGAGCGCTTGCAAGACGAGGCGGGCCCGAACACGCTGGTTCTCGCGCTGCCGCGCGGTGGTGTCCCCGTCGCGTTCGAGGTGGCCATGGCGCTTGGGGCCGAGCTCGACATCCTGCCCGTGCGCAAGCTCGGCGTGCCCGGGCAACGGGAATTGGCGATGGGCGCGATCGCGCCGGGAGGTGCGATCTACGTGGAGCGCGACACCATGCGTGCCGCACATGTCACCCAGGCGCAATTCGATGCGGTGCTCGCCCAAGAACAAAGCGAACTCGCGCGTCGCGAGGCGCTTTATCGCGGCAACCGCGCGCCGGTGCAAGTGCAAGACGGCACAGTCATCGTCATCGACGACGGCATGGCAACAGGGTCATCGATGCACGCGGCGGTGCTTGCGCTGCGCGCGCTGCGGCCGGCGCGCATCGTGGTGGGTCTGCCGGTGGCGCCGGTGGGCGCCGAAGCGGATTTCGAGGGCATCGTCGATGCCTTCGTGTGCGTCATGCAGCCGATGCTCTTCTTCAGCGTCGGCCAGTATTACGACGACTTCCGCGAAACGACCGACGACGAAGTGGGTCAACTGCTACAGCGCGCCTGGCAGCGCAAGCCCTGAGCGCGAAGATGCTCCGACGCACGTGAGATGCTTCGATGATGTTTGCGCGCATCAGCGTCAAACAGAAAAAGCAAAGCCCGGCGAGAGCAATCAGAGACGCAACCTCGGCGCAGAATAGCGGCACTCATAGCGTTTTCTGACCGTGCCGCGCTCGTCGACGCTTTCCAGATAAACGTCGAACTGCCAAAGCCGACCCATGTGCTTCAACACCTCTTCGCTATCGCCCGCGAGGTGCCGGTTGTCGCTCATGAAGTGGCGCAGTGTGAGGCTGCGATCGCCGCGTGTGTTGACCGACCATACCTGGATGTTCGGCTCGCGATGATGCATGTCGTATTGCCGCGACAACGCCTGACGTACGTGCTGATAACCGCTGTCGTCATGAATGGCCGATACTTCGAGCGCGTCGCGCGTGTCGTCGTCGAGCACCGAGAAGAGCCGCATGTCGCGGATCAAGTGCGGCGAGAGGTACTGCGCAATAAAGCTCTCGTCCTTGAAGTTGCGCATCGCGTAGTGCAGCGTCTGCAGCCAAGGCGTACCTGCGATGTCGGGGAACCACTTGCGGTCTTCGTCGGTGGGCGCTTCGCAGATGCGGCGAATATCGCTCATCATCGAAAAGCCAAGCGCATACGGGTTGATGCCGCTGTAATACGGTTTCGTGACCGGCGGCTGATAGATGACGTTGCTGTGCGAATGGAGGAACTCCATCATGAAGCCGTCTTCAAGGAGCCCTTGGTTGTACAGCGTGTTGAGCAATGTGTAGTGCCAGAACGTCGCCCAACCTTCGTTCATCACTTGCGTTTGCCGCTGCGGATAGAAGTATTGTCCGATCTTGCGCACAATGCGGATCACTTCGCGCTCCCACGGCTCGAGCAGCGGCGCGTTCTTCTCGGCAAAATACAGCAGGTTTTCCTGAGGCTCGGGCGGGAAGCGCTCCTCCGCTTCCTCGGCGAGCGGCGCGTGGTGCGCAGGCAGTGTGCGCCAGAGTTCGTTGACTTGCGATTGCAGATACGCCTCGCGCTCGCGTCGCAGCACCGCTTCCTTGGAGAGCGACAGCTTTTGGGGGCGCTTGTAGCGGTCCACGCCGTAGTTCATCAAAGCGTGACACGAATCGAGCAGTTCCTCCACGCGATCCATGCCGTAGCGCTCCTCGCATTCGGCGATGTAGTTCTTGCCGTAGACGAGGTAATCGATGATGGCGTGCGCGTCGGTCCACAGCCGGAAAAGGTAATTCCCCTTGAAAAACGAGTTATGTCCGTACGCGGCATGCGCGATGACGAGCGCCTGCATCGTCATCGTGTTCTCTTCCATCAGATACGCGATGCAAGGATTCGAGTTGATGACGATCTCGTACGCGAGCCCCATCTGGCCGCGACGGTAGCTCTTTTCCGTCGACAGAAAGTGCTTGCCGAACGACCAGTGTCGATAGTTGACCGGCATCCCGACGGACGCATAGGCATCCATCATCTGTTCCGCGCTGATGAGCTCGAGCTGGATCGGATACACATCGAGCTCGTATTGCTCGGCGACCTGCGCAATGTGCGTGTCGTATTCTTCGATGAGTTCGAAGGTCCAGTCGGACGGCCACGGCAGAGGTCTGCGGTCGGCAACGTTCATTCGGAGTTTCCTTTGCGCCAAGGCAGGTGCTTCGGTGTCGCCTCGCGATTCGATGTCGGCTTGCTGCGTTGTGCCGTGCTCTCGCGGGACATGCGTGTGCCCGTGCGTCGCCTTGCGGTGGCGCTCGGGTTGGTAGCCTCGCGATTCGTTATGCAGGTGCTTGGTGCTCATGATGTCGCCACCTGCTTTTCAAACAACTCCCTGAAAACAGGGTAGATGTCGGCAGCGGCATCGACCTTCTTCATCGCGAGATGCGGTTGCGTCATCGCGAGCTGAGCGTATTCAAGCCACAGATTCTGCTCTTCGGGTGCGACTTGAATATAGGCGAAGTAACGTGTTTTTGTCAGGATATCGTCTTGCAAGATGCGCCGGCACTTGGGGGAGTCGTCCGTCCAGTTGTCGCCGTCCGATGCCTGTGCTCCGTAAATGTTCCATTCAGTTGGCGAATAGCGCTCGTCCATGACTTTGCGCATCAACTCCAATGCGCTCGACACCACGGTGCCGCCGCTTTCCGTCGAATGGAAGAAGGTGTCCTCGTCCACTTCCTCTGCGCGCGTATGGTGGCGGATGAAGACGACGTCGATCTTTTCGTAATTGCGCTTGAGGAACAGGT
>DASZGN010000014.1:0-3788 GCA_035938775.1 Trinickia sp. | reverse complement strand
CGCGATGTGCGCGTGTGTCAGATCTACGAAGGCACGAGCGATATCCAGAAAATTTTGATCGCTCGCGGTCTCGAGAGGTAACACGGCATGTGCGCGACGAACACCGCGGGTTCAGCTTCCGATTCGCGATCCGCGGGCGGCTCGCCCTTGGCGCCCTCGACGCCGCCGCGCGATTGCCCGTGCGGCGGCGCGGCGCCCGGCCGCAGCGCCTCGGCGGCGGCCCCGCGCTTCGCGGCGTGTTGCGGGCGCTATCTTGACGGCTCGAGCTCGGCCCCGAGCGCGCTCGAGCTGATGCGTTCGCGCTATAGCGCCTTCGTGCTGGGCAATGAGGGTTATCTGCGCGCGACGTGGGACGCGAGCACGTGCCCCGCCGAGCTCGACGTCGACCCGGCCGCCGCCGATGCGCCGCGCTGGCTCGGCCTGCAAATCAAGCGCTTCGAAGTACTCGACGAGGCGCACGCTATCGTCGAATTCATCGCTCGTTACAAGCAAGGCTCGCGTGGGCATCGTCTTCATGAAACCAGCCGCTTCACGCGCGGCGAGGATGGTCGCTGGCGCTATGTCGATGGGGACGTAAGCGAGCGCTGACCATCCACGGCCCATTTGCGCCGCCTCTCACGCGCCCTTCTTGGCGAACAGCCCCGCAAGCGAGCCGAGCACGCTCGACATGTCCATCTGCCCCCCCGCGGGCACTTCTCCGTCGGGCGTCGCATGGTTGACGACGTGCGGCAACACCTGAGCAAGCACCCCCGATACTTGCTCAGACGAAGTGCCCACCTTTTGCGCGATACCGTCCACCACATCGGAGCCAAGCACGTTCTGCAACGTTTCGGGCGATATCGCCTGGTTTGGCCCCGTGCCGACCCACGAGCGAATGATGTCGCCCGCGCCCTTTTCGTGAAACTGCTGAATCAGCCCGTTCAGGCCGCCCGGCTGCTTGTTGATGAGTTCGATGACGGTTGTGATGATGGCTTGCTGACCGCCGCCTTCGGTCTTGCCAAAAAGCGAACCGACGATGTCGGATAGGCTCATGAGATTCTCTCCTTCAGGATCGGCGAGCCCGCGAACGCGGATTGCCGGTGGGAGGAAGCGCCGCGCGTCGCCCGGCGCTCAACGGACTGGCGGATGAAAGCAGTTGGCTCGACGCGAAGCGCGCCGCGTCGAGCCGGCCGCCGCCAGATCAATCATCAGATCAACCGCCAGATGCAGCGGCGCCTGATGCGGCCTTTCCTTTTTTCTTCGATTTCGATCCCTTCGCGTCAGATGCCTGCCCCATCGTGCCGGCAGCGCCGGCGGCCGACGAGGACGCGCCTTGCGCCGGCGCCCCTTTCGCGGTCTTACCACCGGAGCTGTCCCCGCCCTGTGACATCACCGAAGGCGCTTTCTTGGCGCCCGCGCCGGTGGGCGGTGCCGAGGAACCGCCGATGGTCAGGCCCTGCGACTCCAAATTCGCGACGGATTTCGCGCCAAGCCCTTTCACGCGTCTCGCCAGATCGTCCGCGTCCTTGAAAGGTCCATGTGCGCTCCGCTCGTCAATGATCGCCTTCGATTTGACCGGACCGAGGCCCTTCACGGATTCGAGCGCGGCTTGATCGGCAGTGTTGACGTCCACCGACGCGGCAAACGCCGTGGACAGGGATAGGGCGACAGCAATGAACAGCATCAGCAGCTTTTTCAGCATGGCAAGCCCTCCGGACAGGTTGGAAAGACGCCCGGGAAGAGACGACGCTCCTTCGTCGGGCGTCAATCGAATCGCGGGCGCGTAAGACAAGCATAGTTCGGACCATTCGAACGGCGACAATCCAAAATCAACGCACCAATATCTGGCCAATTCCGTCATCAAGCGAATCTTTGAAGTCCTCAGCAATGCAATCGGGGGGGGCGAGCGTTTCGACCCGTTTTCGAAGCATGGCCAGTTAAGCCGTTCTCCTATGTTTTCGGCCTTCGCACGAGATGGGGTCGCAACCAAAGACGGCCTGCGGCTGCCCGGCGCCCCGGGTTCTCCTGCATTGCACACGCGAATTTAGTCGAGCTACGATGGCCTCGCTTAGTGGCGTGCCGTACAGACGTTGCTTGACGTCTTCTGGCGCTTCGTTTCGGTGAAACGATCCGCGCCAGTGGGGCTCTCGCGCCCAGACGACATTTAAGCGCGCCATATTTCCGTGGACTTCCGCCATTGCGCTGCCGGCCTCGCGCCTTCTAGCCCAATGTAAAGAAGTGTGCGGTGATGCCGCCCTTTTCGAGGGCCACGGCATCCAGGAGCAATCGCGGACACTGATTCCCCGGCTCGTATTGGACGGCCGGTCGTCAGGACCCATCGATAACAGGCAGGCACGCGCATGAGTTGGAAAAACTTGATTGTCGGATTTGCATGCGTGTGTGCATGTGCAAGCGTAGAAGCCGACCCTGGCGCCGCGGCGCGAGGTGGCGCGGCGGCACGGAGCACTTCCGGCGGACCGAACGCGGTCTCGGCCGAGACCATTGCCACCGCCGTGCGCAACGAGGGCGGTCGGCCCACCCGCGCAACAGCGGCGCAGGCCGAATTCGGCGATGGCGGTCTTCCCTCGATTGCCCACACGCTCAACGAGCAAGTGATTGGCATTCCTGTCGATCCTGCCGGCACGATCACGCTCGAAGCGACGGTCTTCAAGCCAGATGGCCCCGGCCCTTTTCCGATGGTCGTGTTCAACCACGGCAAGATTGAAGGCGATCCGCGCGCGCAACCGCGCAGCCGCCCCCTCTCGTTCGCGCGCGAGTTCGTGCGGCGCGGCTATGTCGTCGTCGCGCCGAACCGCGAGGGCTTTGCCAATTCGGGCGGCCAGTATCGCCAGCAAGGCTGCAACGTCGAGCAAAACGGCATGGCGCAGGCCGAGGATGTCGCCGCAACTGTCGCGTTCATGTCGAAGATGTCGTACGTCGACGCGTCGCATATTGTCGTCGCGGGCGCGTCCCACGGCGGCCTGACGACCATCGCCTACGGCGCCGCCGGCACCGCGCCCGGCGTGCGCGGCCTCATCAACTTCTCGGGTGGCCTGCGGCAAGATGCCTGCGCGAACTGGCAGGACAACCTCACGCACGCATTCGGGGCCTATGGCGAGCGCGTGCATCTCCCGTCGCTGTGGGTCTATGGCGACAACGATTCGGTCTGGCCCCCCGATCTGACTTCGCGCATGTACACGGGCTACGTCGAGCACGGCGCGCATGCCAGTATGATCGACGTCGGCTCCTACAAGAACGATGCGCACAGGCTCGTCGTCGATCGCGACGGCGTGCGCATCTGGTGGCCGGCCGTGGACGCGTTTCTCGAACGCATCGGCATGCCGACGCGCATCCAATGCCGCGTTGAAAGCCCCGCCGAGCCGAACGCTTCGGGCTATGCAGCCGTGGAGGCCGTCGACGCCGTGCCCTACCTCGATGCAGCGGGGCGCGAGGCGTATCGCAAGTTCCTCGAGCAATATCCGAGCCGCGCGTTCGCCGTTTCGTCTTCGGGCGCGTGGTCGTGGGCCGAGGGCGACGACGATCCGATGTCGGTCGCGCTCGCGAATTGTCAGAAGGAAAACCACGACCAGCCATGCCGGCTCTACGCGGTCGACAATGCCGTCGTCTGGAACGACCGGCAGCGTGCCACGACGCAAACCGCAGCCTCAGGGCATGGTAGCGACGCGTCCGGCGCCGCAAACAGCACCGAAAACCGCTCGTTCGCCAGCCGCGATTGACCCGACACGGACCGGGTTACGCGCGCGCTCGATCCACATTTTTTCTACGGGCGGCGTCACTCTGACGTCGCC
>DASZGN010000013.1:0-21173 GCA_035938775.1 Trinickia sp. | reverse complement strand
CCCGGCACAAACGATCGAGCGTGTCCGGAACTTCACGGAACTCAAGCACCAACACCCCGTCGTCGGCACCGAATCCACCTCCCGCAACGGCCGTGAAGTCCGTTACCAGACTGATTGACGGCGTATCGCATAAGAGGGCCTCAATCGCAAAATTGGAGTTATACGACACCACCACATCGCCGCATGCGGCCCAATGGCGAGCGTCATCCACCACATAGCGAACGTGATCAGCCACGCCGTGGGCCGCGGCAATCGCCATAAACTGAGCGCGCATTTGTTCGAACGTTACGCCCTTGAGGACGTCGACCAAGCGGTCCTTGAAAATGAGTGTGACGTCTGAGCGGCCCGCTCTTATCAGCGCAGCAATGGAAACACAGGCTTGCACCGCCTGCTCGGTGAAGTCGCGGTTATCCAGTGCGGTCAGATACGCGTTCCAGGTTGATCCCCAAACGATCCACTTCCCGCTGGGCGACAGTTGGTACATTTCAGCCAACTTCGCACGATATAAGTCCCGATTCGCCGTCATCTCCGCCAGCACGTCCCAATGCGGGTTGCCAACCACGTGAGTCCGGTTGCTCGGTATTCCCATATCCAGGAAGCACTCGGCACTACGCTGGCTGGGCACAGCCACATGGTCGGATTGCCCGGCATCCGAGCCATTGTCGCGGCTAAGTCCCGTGCCATGCACCACATGCAGCACCGGGATACCCTTGGCCTGCGACCAATGCACCAGCGTTTTGCTGTCACGCATGATATCTTCGTTCACCACGGTGACTTCGATCTCATATTCCAGCGACAGCGATTCCAGCGCACGCAAACTTCCCTGTACGATGGGCAGATTATCGGCTACCTCCTCGGACAAGCCCGTCAATATCGCCGTTGAAATGGCGTCATCCGACAAACCAATACTGGACGTACCGTCTTTGAAGCATTCCAGCAAGGCATTGGCCGCGTCCGGGCACTGCGCCGTGCCACCGGTCGGGAGTATGTATAACTCCGAACCGCTGGCCTGAACAAGATTTCTCAGCGCATCGGTTGCCAGAAACTTGGGAACCATCACCACCCGCACTTTGCCTTGCAGGTAATGCTGCAGGATGGCTAGATTTTTCTCCCACAGTGCGTAAATCAGTGCTGTCTTTTTCATTGGTTGCTTCCACCGGAGAGAGGCCCAAACTGCGCAACGAATTTACGCTGCAATTGGTATTCGAGGGTGGCGCCCAGGTCGACGCCGTGACTCTGACACAATGCCGCGACGGCCGGCTCTTGGTGCCACTGCCGCACGAACCGTTGCAATTGTTTGTCAACTTCCTCGGCTAGCGCCCAG
Organism: Trinickia sp.; assembly: GCA_035938775.1. Classification (GTDB taxonomy): domain Bacteria; phylum Pseudomonadota; class Gammaproteobacteria; order Burkholderiales; family Burkholderiaceae; genus Trinickia. Next base: position 19,849 of record DASZGN010000013.1, on the reverse strand, counting down.
CGCTGCAAAATCGCTCCATTGCGCGGCGCCAAGTCCAGCCAGTCGACCGCATCGCTGCGGCCAAGGAAGGTACTTAACAAAAAGTAGGCCACCGTCCGATTGCGGCAACTTTCCAAATGGCGATCGAAGCGATCCCGCCAGGCATCCACCGTCATGCCCAGTCTGGGCGCCAGATCGTTCAGGCGAACGGGTTCGCTGACCAAACGCGTACTCAAGGCCATTTGCTCCGCATGCCACTGCAAATTTGCGGCTTCGTCCGGGGTGTTTTCCAGGACCACCATGAAACGGCCGGTCGTGATATTGCTCAGATGAGCGAACCATTCTTGCTCGAGAAATATCGCCATGTCGAGCAGGCCGTCGTCCGACACGATCCATGACAATTGACGGCGCCACCAATGACTCGCCTGCAATGGCATCGGGAAGGTCCAGTGCTTATATTCGCCGCTGAACAGGCTCCCGTAAGGGACGGTGCCGACAATTCTCAAGCCCGCGCTATTCGCAGCGTGCACCAGCCGCTCGCTGGACAAGTGCATATTGAAGTTACTCGCCTCCTGCTCCATCAGGGATTCGACGGTAATTTCGCGGCCCCGTGCAAAGCTGATTTGGTCTAGCGAATAAATATCGAATATCAGGCGTCCGCCGGGCTTTACCACCCGCTTCCATTCGTTGAGGACGCTCTCCACATGGGGAAAGTGCGTCATGACATTGAGCGAAATCAGGCTGTCGAAACGCGCATCGCCGAAAGGCAAAGCCTTGACATCGCCAGGCACCAGCTCGATGGGTTGGCCCGCCGCGAGGCGCCGGCATTCGTCCAGCATGGCTTGCGAACTGTCGGTTCCGGCCAGCCGATAACCTCTCGCGATTAGCGGTAAAGATGCTCGTCCCGTGCCGATACCCACATCCAGCACGTCTTGCCCCGTAATGAAGCGCGCGCACAAGTCGACTTCGACCCGGTTCTTCAAACGATTCGTGCCGCTATTCTCATTCATGCGGTTCGAATACCAGGCCACCATATTGCGATCTTTCCAGGCATCCGTTTTCCAACGGATCAGGTCTTGTTCGACAGTGCTCATTACGATGTCCCTGAAGACTCAAATTACGATACGCTGGCGGGCCAGCACAAAGGCTTCTGCAGCCACGAGACCGGCCGACGCGCCACGCCATGCGGCCAGGTGCTTGACGGCTTCCAGCGACCGCGGATGCGGAAACGACCGCATTTCCCCGGCGTAGGCGTTCAGTGCCGCTAACTTTTTATCCAACGTCGACTCGATACTGCTAAACCAGTTGGGAACGAAAGGGTGCCCCGAGGAAGCGGGCAACCATTCAGTCGACGAAGGCACTTCGAAACACAGCACCCGTTCCACCGGATGACCGGGTAGCGGACGGCACGCGGTGACGACCGCCTCATGCGTGATGCGATGGTCGACATTCAGGTCCGAAGCGAAATGGGTGTAGACGATGGCGGGCCGATATTGCTCGATCAGCGCTTCGACAACCTTGACGACATCGAGCAGTGCCACCGTATCCATGCGATTGTCCGGAAACTCGTGCAACGCCAAGGTCGCGGCCCCGAGAATGGCCCGGGCTTGCGCAGCGGCCGCATGCAAGCGGTCGAACTCGGCCTGAGTAGCCGCGCCGCGGCTGGTCAGCCCCTGTGCGAGAATCGCAACATGCACGTCGTCGCCACGCGCCGCGTGGGCGGCGATGGTGCCGCCGCAGCCTAGGACCTCGTCGTCAGGGTGGGCCGCCACAACCAGAATGGCTTCTTTTTTCATGCTGTTCATCGGATGCATTGACATCCCGCCGGATTGCCGGCCTTCGATGCGCGAAGGTCAGGGCTAGCCCGCCGGTTACAGGGTGATCCAGCTGATGTTCGGTTCATGGGGCGAACTTTCGAGCGTGTAGTCGTTCAGCTCCAATGATTCGAGAAGCGCCTTGGTTTCGCCCGGCCAATTGGGATTGTTGGCCTCGTCGAACGCAACGATCGCCCCCTTGGGCATGCGTGGAATAAAGTGCTTGAGCGCGGTCAATGTCGGCTCGTAGATGTCGAAGTCGAGATAGAGGAGCGCTACCAGGACGTGCTGATTTTCGTCCAGGAATTTCGGGATGGTGAGATTGGCATCGCCCTTGACCAGAATCACCTTGTCTTCATGCGTGATCGGTCGTGTCTTGTTGAAGTCGTCGATGCACGACTGAAGCTCGGCGAAGATATCGTAGGACTCTTTGAACAACCCGGGTTTCGCCACGCCGCCCGGCAAATCCGCATCGTTCACCGTAGGAAAGCCTTCGAAGGTATCGAAGCCGAAAATTTTCCTGCGATAGTTATAAGGCTCGAGCGTTTCGGACAGCTTGGCCCAAGCCATCACGCCGCCGCCATGGTGGACGCCGCATTCGACTACGCTGCCCTTGATATGAAGGATTCTCTTGAACAGTTCGTACTGCGTGATGAATCTTGCGATGTCATGCCGCCGGACATATTTGGAAAAGTTTTTCAGTTTCGCTTCGGTACCGCATTTCGAATTATCAAAAATTTCAGCAGGTTTCGTATCGCTAAAGGATTTCATCGTCGTTGCTCCATGTTTTACCGCTGCAATTTGTCGATCCGTCATCCGCCAGGCTTCGGAGCCGCGTTCGGCGCGTAGATGGCGCGGGCGCACGAGTCAACCAGCTAACCCCGCTCCAGCACCGCCAGCACCCGCTCCAATTGCGCATCATCAAGCGCTGGATAGCACGGCAGCGAAACGGTCTCTCCGGCCAGCCGCCAAGCCTGCGGAATGGCGGCCGGTCGATATGCCGCCAGTTCGCGTGGCTCGATCGGCGCAATCGCGCGGATCTGCTCGGCTGCCAGGCGCGCAATCAGCGCCTCGGGCTCCGGAAGCCGCAGCACCGCCCGATATCGCACCGCCCGCGCCGCATCGTCCTTGCAGTCGAGCATCGTCAGGCCGAGTGCCCGGTAACGCGCAAAAATCTCGGCCCGGCGCGCAAGGAAATCCGGCAGCCGCGCAAGCTGTGCGCGTCCGATCGCCGCGGCCAGATCGGTCATCTGGAAATTGAAGCGCGGCGCGTCGTCGCCACGTGCATCGAAGTCGCAGTAGTCGCGCGCGGCATCGATCCACGATCGGTCGCGCGCCAGCAGCATCCCGCCCTGTCCACCACTGGTGATCAGTTTCGTCGCCGAGAACGACAAGATGCCTACGTCGCCCGTCAACACGAACGGCTGCCCCATCACCGTCGCGCCCAGCGTTTGCGCTGCATCCATCAGCGCGCGGTAGGTCCGCGCCGCTGGGAGCACGCACGGCAAGCCGAACAATCCGGCGCAGATCACCACGTCCGCGCCGGCGGACGCGGCGGCATCAAAATCGATCAGCGGCGTGCCCGGCGCGGAGTCGAGCGCCACAGCTTGCGCATTGACCAAGCGAATCGCCTGGGGCAATGCATCGCACGCGTACGCCGGATAGGCGACCCGCCGCCCAGCCGCACCCAGAGCCCATAACGCCAGATAAAGTGCGGCCGAGCCGCTGCTGACAGCCAGCGCATGCCCATGCGGCAAGCCGTGATAGGCGCACATCTCATTTTCGAAGGCCGTCACTTCGGCGCCGCGCGCGAGCCAGCCGCTGGCGAGCACGCGGGCGGCCGCGGCATTCTCCGCCGGACCAAGACACGGCCGATTGTGCGGGATCGCGGTCATGGCGCTTCGATCACGCCCTTGCGCTGCAACTGCTCGCGGTAATACCCCGCCTTGACCAGCATCGGATTGCCGACGACCAGCGAATAGGGCGGAATCTCGACGGCCTCAACGATGGTGCCGGCCGCGATCACGCAGTAGTCGCCGATCACGGCGCCGCCCTTGACCACGCAATGGGAACCGATGAACACATGATCTCCAATGTGGATATCGCGGCGTTCGATCTCATCGCTGAGGCCCAGGCATCTTTTGTGGGAGTCCGCGCAGTTGATCGCGACGAAGGACCCGATATCGCAATGGGCGCCGATGCGCAGCCTGGCGCCTTTGGCATTGATGTCGGACATGCCGCTGATCGTCGTCCCCTCGCCGATCTCCGGGTCGCCCGTGATCCAGACCAGCGGATGAAAACGGTTGGGCTTGAAGGTGGTCAGGCGGGTGAACCATGCCTGCAGCACGTCTCGATCAGGCATCTCGGGCAGCATCATGGGCGGCTCTCCTCGTCGACCCGCTGCCGCATGTCACCCAGCTGCAGGCGCTCGCCTGCCTTGAGGGGGCGCGTGGCACGCAAGCCGATCACCTGCTCGAGGAAGTCGGGAGATAGACCGCCGCCTGGGCGGCGCAAGCCTACGTTGTGCTCGGTGAAAGCCTCACCCGGCGCCATATCGCGCAGCAGCACCACGCTGCGCCTTGCCAGCACCCGCATGTCGAGCTCGGCACGTGTCGGCCTGACGAACGTCGAGCCCAGCATGACATGCGCCGTCCTGATGTCGGCGATCCACTGTTCGAGGCCCGACGGCTCTTCCGAAAACCAGTGATCGGGTCCAGGCAGGTCGTGCGACAAGGTGAAGTGCTTTTCGAACACCTGCGCGCCCAGCGCCGTCGCCAGCGAGGCCGCGAGCGGGCCCTGCGTGTGATCGGAGAAACCCACCACCAGGCCCTCGAAGGCCTGGCGCAAGGTTGTGAGCTTGCGCACGTTGACGTCTTCAGGTGGCGTCGGGTATTGGGACGTGCACAACAGCATCGCGACCGGGTGACCGCTGAACCAGCCGGCCGCCTCCAGCGCCCGATTAACCTCACCGATGTCGCTCATGCCGCACGACAGGATCAACGGCAAACCGGTTTGCGCGTAGCGACGGATCAGCGGGAGATTGGTCAGGTCGTCGGACCCGACCTTGATCGCTCCGATCCCTACCTCCAGCAGCAGTTGCAGGTCGCTCACATTTTGCGGGGTGGACAGAAACGTGATCCCGACGCGATCGCAATGCGCTTTCAGGCGGAACCAGTCGTCCCGATTGAATTCATACCGCTGGAACATTGCCAGCATCGACTCCGTGACTTCCTTGCCCTGCGACCGGTAGGTAAACATCTGTTGCGGATCACCGCAGAATTCGCTGGCCTTGAAAGTCTGGAATTTGACTGCGTCGGCGCCGGCTGTCTTGGCCGCCTCGATCATGCCGCAGGCCCGCTCGAAGTCGCCGCAGTGATTGATGCCGACCTCCGCGATGATGAAGGGCGCGCATCCGGCACCGATCAAGCGCCCGCCTATATCGATTTGATGTTCCATGTCATGACTCGCTCATCGTTTCGAGAACATCCCGCGCCACACGCTCGGCACCGCGCCCGTCCACCCAATCCCATGCGGCGCGCGACATGGCGGCAACCTCTCCGGGCTGCAAGGACAGCAGCGCTTGCGCGTAGTCATGCGGTCGCACGAGCCGCGCCGGGCCCAGCACCTTCACGCAGCCGCGCTGCGCAAGAGCCGCGATCACTTCTTTCTGGTTATCCGCCAATTCGACTACCAGCGCGGGCACGCCTAGTGCGCATCGCTCCCAGCTTGCTGTACCCGCGCTACCCAGACACACATCCGCCTGGGCCAGCAAATCGGCCATGTAGTCGATTTGCTGATGCAAGTGCCAGCCGTGCTGGCAGCAGAGCTCGCCAATACCGGCCGCATCCGGATGCGAGGTGCCGATCACCACATCGACCCGCCACGCGCGCGGTCCGAGCAAGGCCAACCCTCGCAAGGCCTTCGCTGTCTCGTTGTCGTCATCGCTGCCGCTGAAAAACACCAGCACGCGCCGCAGTTGGCCGTCGCGCGGTTCACATGTATGGCGCGCGGCCTGGAACTCAGGTCGCAGCAACGCAAAGCGGGGCCCAAGCAGGAGGCGGCAGGCAGCCGGGACCCAGCGGCTATAACGTTGCGCTTGCGGTCGATTGTCGTTCTGATCCAGCAGCCAGTCGCAGGCATGCGCGCGATCAGCCAAGTCGTCGATCGCAAGCAGACGGCCGGTCGCCTCCCGCACCGCAATTTCCCAAGGCGCCGCCAAGCGGTAGTGATCAACTACCGCCAAGTTGGCTTGCCATTGACGGGCAAAGCTGCCGGTCGCCGCGGCATCCGCCGCTTCGTCAAGGGTCTCGGGCAGCACGTGCAACGCGAAGCCCGCCTCTCTCGGCAAGTCCAGCAAAGCTCCCGGCCGGCTTCGGCACACGAACGCCACGGTGGCGCCCTGCCGCGCGAATTGCTGCGCGAGAGCCAAGCAGCGCACCAGATGCCCGGCGCCGATCATCGCGCCACTTTCGGTGCGAAACAGAACGCGCCAAGTCATGCGAGGCCCAGCCCGCGCGCCAGACACTCGGCCAGCGCGAAGTCGTCCGCGGTATCGATATCCACCGAGCGTACGAACGGCATCAGATGGGCGCGCATGCCCGGACCGTAAAACTCGCCGTGCGCGAGGAATGCCGTCACATCGGCGGCATACGTGCTGCCGTTGCCGGCCACCAGCGTGCCGACTTCGCTGCCGCGTAAATTGCACAGCTCGGGCCACATTGGCTCGAGATGGCCCTCGGCTGTCAATCTGAGAGCCTGGTGGGCGTAATGGTTGAACGTCGTCGCGGCAATCGCGAAGCAGCACTGCGGCTGTGCGAGCAGCGCCATGACCGAGCAAATATCGTGCGCGCTGCGCAGCGGCGCCGTCGCGTACAGGCAGCAAAGTTGCCGATCCGTCAGTCCCTCGCGCGCGCGGCGCTCCAGCAATTCACGGCACACTTGCGCAACAGTCGAACTGTCCTGCGCCAATTCGGGCGCGCGCAGGTCCACTGCGGCACCATAGCGTTGCGCGACCTCGGCGATTTCCGCGTCTTCGGTGGATACGACGATGTCGTCGAAGATTCCCGCCCGCTGCGCGGCCTCGATCGTGTACGCCAGGATCGGTTTGCCTAGAAACGGCAGCACGTTCTTGCGCGGTAACCGCTTCGAGCCGCCGCGAGCCGGAATGACGGCGAGTTTAGCCATGCTTCAGATCGCCCAGGCTCAGCAGATGGCCAGCCGGCAAGTCGCGCGTCAGTTGAGCGTCGATCAATTCTTCGTAGCGGTCGGGACCGATGCCGAAACCGGGGCGGCGGAATTCGACGGCCACCTCGCGCAGCGTCTGTCCCGCGCGTGCGTTGCTCTTCAGATATACGCTGCGGCGCACGCGCTGGCGTTTCGTCAGTTCGTCCCCATGCATCACGCGGCGTGGGTCGCCGAGTGCGACTTCCACGTCGCGAATGGCATTGATGAAACCACGCATCTCTGTCGGCTCGAGCGAGAAGATGTGCTCGACACTACGTGTGGTCCGGTCTTCGCTGATGGTCTTTTCGAGCAGATTGGCGCCGAGCGCGAGCGCCGCGACGTCCATGTCCCATCCCGGCGTATGGTCGGAGAATGCGACCGGGTACGGAAACATTTGCTTCAACGTCGAAATGACCTTGAGGTTGATGCTTGAAAGGCGGGCCGGATATCCGGACGGGCATTGATGAATGATGATGTTTTCATTGCCTTCCGAGCGGATCACGTCGACGGCCGCCTCGACTTCGCCTAGCGTGGCGCTGCCCGTATCCAGCTGCAGGCACATGCCAGTGCGAGCGGCAAGGCGCAGCAGGGGGAAATGATTGACGTCCGCCGAGGCGATCTTGATCGAGTCGCACTTCAAGCTTTCCAAGAGCCGCACGTCCTCTTCGAACGCGACGGTGGAAAAGAACGCCAACCCAAGGCTATCGCTGTATGCCTTCAGTTCGCGCCATTCGGGTTCCGTCAAGCACCGGCGGCACAGGATGTCGTATAGCGGCTCTTCGACCGTTTCCATCTTTCCGCTCGCACGGTCTGTCAATACCTCATAGCTGAACGTCAACTTTTTGTCGGCGATGAGACGGTCGGGATCGAAGATTTGGAACTTCACTGCGTCGGCGCCCGCATCGGCCGCGAGTTTGACGAGGCGCTTCGCAGACGCGAGGCCGTCATGGGTCGGACCGGCCTCATAAGTGATGAAGGCGGGCTGACCGTCGCCGATTACTCGCTTTCCAATGCGTACTGTCATAGTGCAATCCGGTTGAGGGTGTTCGTCAGGCTATCGATAACCGTATCGAAATCGCGATCAGACATTGCTGCGAATAGCGGCAGCGTCAGCGCGCGGTCGTAATAGAATTCCGCCTCGCGACAATGGCCGGGCTTGAAGCCGAGCGCGCGGTAAAACGGCTGGAGATAGACGGGCTTGTAGTGCACGTTGACCTCGATGCCGCGTGTACGCAAGCCGTCATAGAGCGGCTTGCGCCAGGCTGGCTGCTCGAGTGTCACGACTTGCAGATGCCAGGCCGGATTCGTTTCCGGCAGAGCTTCGGGCAGCTTGAGCGGCAACACGGCCAGCGCCGTGCGGTAGCGCTCGACTAGCGTTTTTCGGCGGGCCACGAACTCGTCAATTCGATTCATTTGACTCGCGCCCAACGCCGCTTGCAGATCGGTCATTCGGTAGTTGAAGCCGAGGTCGAGTTGCTGATAGCTCCATCCGCCCTCGATTTCGCCTTGGGTCTCGGATGGGTCTCGCGTGATGCCGTGCGACCGCAGCCGGCGCAACATTCGATAAAGGTCTTCCCGGTTCGTTACGATCATGCCGCCTTCCGCGGAAGTCACGATCTTGACCGGGTGGAGGCTGAACACGGTGGCATCGGAATATCGGCAGCTACCCACCGGCTCGCCGCGATACTGTCCGCCGATCGCGTGCGAGGCGTCCTCGAGCACGGCGAAGCCATAGTGCTCGGCGAGCTCGTGTATGGCGGCCATGTCGCACGATTGGCCGGCGAAGTGTACGGGCACGACCACCTTGGGCAAGCACCCCGCGCGCTCGGCGCTTTCGAGCTTCTCACGAAGACACTCGATCGACAGATTTAATGTATTCGGGTCGATGTCGACGAAATCCACCTGCGCGCCGCAGTAGAGCGCGCAATTCGCAGAAGCGACGAACGTGTTTGGCGAAGTCCACAGACGATCGCCTGGTCCAAGCTGCAACGCCATGCAAGCAATGTGCAGCGCTGCCGTACCGTTGGATACGGCGACGGCGTAGCGAGCCCCGCAGTACTGCGCGACGCGCGCTTCGAATCGCTCGATGGCAGGGCCCTGAGTCAGCCAATCGGAGCGCAATACGGCCTCGACGGCGGCAATGTCTTGCTCGTCGATCGATTGCCGTCCGTATGGAATCCGGTTCATAGCGTTTTGCGATCGAGCGCCCTCAATTCCTCAAGGCTCAAGAACCGTTCGTTGAGATCCGACGTGTATGTAAACTCCTCGTCGACCGGCACGCCTATTTCGCCCGCGCCGTTGCGCGCATAGTCGGTCTGCACGACGAAGCTGATGGCCGGCTTGATCACATAGTGATCGCCGAACTCGAGCGTATGGAGGCTATCGTCGCGCGCGATCATCATTTCGTGCAGCTTTTCGCCGGGACGTATGCCGATGATATGTTGCGGTAGCTCCGGCGCCATCACGCGAGCAAGATCGACGATTCGCACTGAAGGAATCTTCGGCACGAACAACTCTCCGCCCTGCATGCGGACGAAGTTCTTCATGACGAACTCGACGCCATGCTGTAGCGTGATCCAGAAGCGCGTCATGCGGGCGTCGGTGATCGGCAGGCTTTCGGCGCCATTCGCGATCAGCTTGCGAAAGAGGGGCACGACGGAGCCGCGCGACCCGACGACGTTGCCGTAGCGAACCACGGCAAAGCGCGTGCGGTGCTTGCCGACGAGGTTGTTCGCGGCAATGAACAGCTTGTCGGACAGGAGCTTCGTTGCGCCGTACAGGTTGATCGGGCTCGAGGCCTTGTCTGTCGACAGGGCGATGACTCTTTCGACGCCGTTTTCGATCGCGGCGTGAATCACGTTCTCAGCGCCGCTTACGTTCGTTCGAATGCATTCCGAGGGGTTGTACTCCGCCGCAGGCACTTGCTTCAATGCGGCGGCGTGAACGACATAGTCGATGCCCCGCATGGCTTGCCTCAATCGGTCGCCATCGCGCACGTCGCCGATAAAATAGCGCATGCACGACGCGTTAAAAGTCTGCTGCATTTCATACTGCTTCAGCTCGTCTCGCGAGAAGACGACGACTCGCGCCGGTCGGTGCGACCGCAGCAGCGTCTTTACAAACTCCTGGCCAAAGGAGCCTGTGCCACCCGTAATCAAGATCGACTTGTCGTTGAACATTGTTAGATGCCTTAGCTCGAGAGTGCGCCGCGCCGCTCACGCCATCTTGTTGTGCCGGGTTGGCGATGGCGGTGCGCGCTCGACAGCGGAGAGCCGAACTGCCGCCAGGCAGGACGCCCGGGACTCACCACCATCGCATCGAGCCGCAGTATCGCTGATGCCGGCTGTTTATAAGGCAAGGAACTAAAGCCGAAAACGGGCGTAATTCGGGCAAATGGCCTGGAAAGGGGCGCTACTCAGGTACGGGAAAACTTCGATATGGCGGCCGATTCACGCGCTGTTCCTCCGATTCGCGGGTCGGGGTGCCGGTAAGGTGCGGGTATCGCACATTGCCCCTCGATGGGGCGGCTCGCGCCTTGTCCGCCGCTACGAAGGCGACGCGCCGATGCGATTCGTCCGCGTATTTCGCAAAATGGCCCCAAAACCCAATGCTATTCCCGCGATTGGGTTGCGCTCGCCACCGCTAAAGTGCCACGGTCGGCTTGAAGCGCCATGCGTTTAGCCGGATAACCGAACTCCATTTCCCCCATGAAGCCGATCCGACTTGTTTGTGGCACCCGGTATTCCGACGCGCAATTCGTATCCGACTCCGCGCTCGGCCGTTCGCTGAAGCTGTACAACCATACGCCGCCCCAGCAGCTCGTGCTCTTCGACAACAACCGGAAGGGCCTATCCAAAATCTACAACCGCGCGATCGAGCACGCGAAGGACAACCCCGCGATCCTTGTGTTCGTTCACGACGATGTGTCGATTTGCGATTTCTTTTGGGTCGAGCGGATCTACGAAGCGATGGCGCGCTTTGATATCGTCGGTCTGGCCGGCAACACGCGCCGCATGCCGCGCCAACCTGCGTGGGCGTTTACGCCCGAGCTCAAATGGGACCGCGCCGAGTTCCTGAGCGGCGTCGTGGGACACGGCAAGAACGGCTTCCCGTGCGACATCGTCTCGCGCTTCGGCCCGGCGCCCCAGCCGTGCAAGCTGCTCGACGGCCTCATGCTCATTGCCGACAGCGAGCGGCTCGTTCAAAGCGGCGTGCGTTTCGACGAGCAGTTCGACTTTCACTTCTACGACCTGGACTTCTGTCGCCAGGCCGAGCTCAAAGGGCTGACGATGGGCACCTGGCCGATCAGCGTCATACATGAAAGCATCGGGGTCTACGGCACGCCCGACTGGCTCGCCGGATACGAACGCTATTTGCGCAAGTATGGCGAGTGAGTCGATGACGGCGGAGTTCACGCAACCCGCGCCTGCCGTGCCGATCGAAGTGGGCCTCGCGCATCAGCACGCGGGCCGCTTCGACGAGGCGGAGGCCATTTACAGGCAGATCCTCGCGCGTGAGCCGAACCACCCCGATGCGCTCCATCTGCTCGGCCTCATCGGCTACCACAAGGGTGATTACGCGGCGTCGATGGAGCTCATCATGGCCGCGCTCAGCCATCGAACGAGCGAGATCTTCTACGGCAATCTAGGCAATGCGTTGGCGGCGCTCGGCAAGCGCGCGGCAGCAATGGAGTCGTACCGCCAGGCGATCGCGCTCAAGCCCGATTACGTGCCTGCGCACAATAACCTCGGCAACATGCTGCGGGATGACGGCCATTTCGAGGAGGCCGTCGCGTGCTTCAAGTCGGTAATCCGGCTCAAGCCCGATTACGCCGAGGCGTACAACAACCTCGCCAATGCGCTCGTCGATCTCGGCCGGCTCGATGACGCGATTCGATACTACGGAGAGGCCGTTGGGCTCAAGCCCGAGCTCGTCGAGGCACGCAGCAATCTGCTTTTCATCCTCAGCTATCGCGAAGACCTGACGCCCGCCGGGTACCTCGAAGAAGCGCGCGACTTCGACCGGGTCGCGGCGGCGCGTGCGACGCCCTTCTCGGACTGGCGCGTGCCGCTTGCGCCGCGCCGCGATGGACCATTGCGCGTCGGGCTCGTGTCCGGCGACTTCAAGGTGCATCCGACCGGGCACTTCCTCGAGAGCATCCTCGCGCACGTCGACGCGCGACGCATCCAGCTTGTCGCGTATCCGACGCGCGGTCTCGAAGATGAGCTGACCGCGCGCATCAAGCCGCTTTTCGCCGAGTGGGCGCCACTTGCGGCGATGAGCGACGAAGCCGCTGCGCGCAGGATCCGCGACGATCGCATCGACATCCTCGTCGACCTTTCGGGTCATATGAACTTCAATCGGTTGCCCGTCTTCGCGTACAGGCCGGCGCCGGTGCAGGCGAGCTGGCTAGGCTATTTCGCCAGCACGGGGATGGCGTCGATCGACTACGTGCTCGGCGATCCGCACGTGCTGCCCGCCGGCACCGAAAGCCAGTTCGTCGAGCGCTTGTGGCGTCTGCCCGACAGCTACCTGTGCTTCACGCCGCCCGCCGAGGACGTGGCAGTGGGGACGTCGCCCGCGCTCGCGCAAGGACACGTAACGTTTGGTTGCTTCAATCATCTGATGAAGATGAACGCCAACGTCGTCGATGTCTGGGCGCGAGTTCTCCGCGCGGTGCCGGGCTCGCGGCTCTTTCTCAAGGCGAAGCAGCTCGACGACGCATTCGCGCGCGAGGCGACGCTCGCGCGTTTCGCGGCGCAAGGCATCGCTGCCACGCGGTTGATTCTCGAAGGGCGCTCGCCGCGCGCCGAGTATTTCGCGGCCTATAACCGCGTCGATATCGCGTTGAGTCCGTTCCCCTATCCGGGCGGCACGACGAGCGTCGAAGGGCTGTGGATGGGCGTGCCGGTTCTGTGCCTGCGCGGCGATCGCTTTCTTTCGAACATCTGCTCGAGCATGCTGCACTCCGCGGGCCTCGCCGAGTGGATTGCCACCAGCGAAGACGACTACGTCGCAAAGGCCGTCGCGTTCGCGGGCGATGCCGCGGGTCTTGCGGCACTGCGCGGCTCGCTGCGTGCGCGGCTTCTCGCATCGCCGCTGTGCGACGCGGCGCGTTTCGCGCGCAATCTCGAGTCGGCGTTCGAAGGGATGTGGCACGAACGCATCGGGCAATCGAGCGCGTCGCCGGCCGCGGTGTCGCCTGAGCGCAAACCGTTCGAAGCGGCGCCTCCCGCCTTCGTCAACGGATCGAGCATGCAAGACATTGCCGGCTCGCTGAATGCCGCTCTCGCGCATCATCAGGCTGGACGCTTGGGCGAAGCGAAGGTGCTCTATCAGCGGATTCTCGACGCGCAGCCGAGGCATGCCGACGCCCTCCATTTCATGGGATTGCTCGCTTGCCAGATCGGCAAGAGCGAGGCCGGGATCGCGCTGATGCGCGAATCGATTGCGGTCCATCCCAGTCCGATCTATCACAACAACCTCGGCAACGCGCTGCGCGACGCGGGCGAGCTCGATGCGGCCGTCGAGGCGTATCGCCGCGCGGTCGCGCTCAAGCAGGATTACGCCGAAGCCCACAACAACCTTGGCAATGCGCTGCGCGAAGCGGGGGACGCGGCCTCGGCGGTGCAAAGCTGCGCACAGGCGCTCGAGTTGCGGCCCGGCTATGCGCAGGCGTACAACAACCTCGGCAACGCGTTAAAGGACTTGGGCGAGCTCGATGCGGCCGTGGTGAGCTACGGCAAGGCGATTGCGGCGTGGCCGGAATTTGCCGAGGCGCATTTGAACCTGGGCCACGTGTTGAAGGCGCAAAGCCACGCCGACGCGGCGCTCGAGTGCTATCGAACGAGCGTTGAGCTCGCGCCGCAACTCGCGGCCGCGCACGACAGTCTTGCCTCGATGCTCATGCACCGCGGGGACATCGCCGGCGCGATCGAGAGCTATCGGCGCGTCGTGGCGCTCGAACCCGAATCGGCATCGGCACACAACACGCTCGGCAATGTGCTGAACAACGCCGCCCGCATGGACGAGGCGCTGCCGTTCTACCAACGGGCCATTGCACTGCAACCTGATTTCGCCGATGCGTATCACAACCTCGCGAATGCGTTGAGGCGCCTCGGCGCGGCCGAACAGGCGCTCGATTATGCGCGTCGCGCGATTGAGCTGCGCGGCGACGACACCCCGTCGTTTCACAACAATCTCGGTATGATCCTCGCCGAACTCAATCAGTTCGACGCAGCCGTCGAGTGCTATCGCAACGCGCTCGCGCTCAACCCGGACTTCGGCGAATCGCATACGTGCGTGCTGTTCGGTCAGTCGTATTGTGCGAGCTGGGCACCGGACACGCACTTGGCCGATGCGCGCTATTTCGGCGAACGCATGACGGCGCGCGCCAAGCCCTACACCGAATGGCCGGTGCTAGCCGACGCCGGGCGCCGCGCGCGCCCGCTGCGCGTGGGGTTCGTGTCGGCGGATCTGAGAAAGCACCCCGTCGGCATTTTCCTCGAGTGCGCGCTCGCCGAGCTCGATCGCACGCGCGTCGAGCCGATCGCTTATTCGAACGCGCTGCACGGCGACGAGGTGACGGCTCGCATCAAGCCGCGCTTCGCCGCGTGGCACCATGTCGCCGAAATGGGCGACGCCGCGCTCGCGCGAAAGATTCACGACGATCGCATCGACATTCTCGTCGACTTGTCGGGACACACCGGCAGCAACCGCCTGCCGATGTTCGCGTGGCGGCCGGCACCGTTGCAGGTGAGCTGGCTTGGCTACTTCGCGACGACAGGGCTTGCCGAGATCGACTGGCTGATCGCCGATGCCCACGTGGTGCCCGAGAGCGAAGCGTGGCATTTCGTCGAACCTATCTGGCGTTTGCCCGATTGCTATCTCTGCTTCACGCTGCCTGCCGAGCCCGCCGTGGTGAGCCCGCTGCCGGCGCTCACGGCCGGCAGCGTCACGTTCGGCTGCTTCAACAATCAGAAGAAGTTGAACGATGCCGTCGTCGCGCTGTGGTCGCGCGTGCTTCACGCGGTGCCCGGCTCACGCCTTTTTCTCAAGAATCACCAGCTCGACGCGCAACGCATGCGGCGGGACACGCTTGCGCGCTTTGCGTCGCACGGCATCGGAGAAGATCGGCTTATCCTCGAAGGGTTTTCCTCGCGCGAGCACTATTTCGCCGCTTACCATCGCGTCGACCTTTCGCTCGACCCGTTTCCGTACCCCGGCGGCACGACGAGCGTCGAAGGGCTGTGGATGGGCGTGCCCGTCGTGAGCCGTCGCGGCGACCGGTTCATCGGGCACCTCGGCGAGCTCGTGCTGCGAACGGTGGGCCTGCCGGAGTGGATTGCATCCGACGATGACGACTACGTCGCGAAGGCCGTCGCGTTCGCCTCCGATCTGCCGCGCCTCGCCGCGCTGCGCGCCGGCCTGCGCGAACGTGTCGAGCGCTCGCCGCTTTGCGATGCCCCGCGCTTGGCCGGCCATCTCGCGGACGCGTTCGAGCAGATGTGGGCGCATCGGCTTGCCGAGCATGGGGAGCGTGCTCAATGAATGCGCCTGTGCACTCGCCCGATGCGGCCTCGCAATTCGTCGCGGCGGGGCTCGCGCATCATCAAGCGGGGCGATTTGACGAAGCGCACGGACTCTACGAGCGCGCACTGAAACTCGCGCCGCGTTATGCGGACGCGTGGCATCTGCTCGGCGTCATCGCGATGCAGCAGCAGCGTCATGCCGATGCACTCGACCTGATCGGGCGAGCCATCGAAATCAGCCCGCATGCGATGTACTTCGATAACCTCGGCAGTGCGCTCAGAAGCTGGGGCAAGCTCGAGGCCGCTGCGGAAAGCCATGAGCAGGCGATCGCGCTCGATCCGGGACACTTCAGCGCGCACAACAACCTTGGCAATGTGTTGCAACAGTTGGGCCTGCCCGCCGCCGCCGCGGCGAGCTTTCGGCGAGCCGTAGCGCTCAATGCCGATTACGCCGAGGCGCATAACAATCTTGCCAACGCGCTGCGCGAACTCGGCGATGTTGAATGTGCCGAAACGCATTGCCGACGGGCGATAGCGCTGCGTCCGGCGTTCGGCGAGGCGTACAACAACCTCGGCAATGTGCTCAAGATGCAGCGCAAGGGGGCGCAAGCGGCCGAATGTTACGAGCGGGCGATGGCGCTGTTGCAGCACGAAGCGCAGATCCCGCTCAATCTCGGGATCTTGCGGCGCGAGCAGGGTGATCACCGCGCGGCCATCGCTTGCTTTCGGCATGCCCTTTCGCTGCGGCCTTCTTGGCCCGATGCGTGGAGCAATCTGCTCTTTACCTTGAGCTTTGCATCGGACGTGGGACCGGCCGCCTATCTGTCGGAGGCGCTCGAGTTCGGGCGGTGCGCGAGCGAGCACGCGCGGCCATACACGAGTTGGGGCGCGGGCAGGGAGGGTGCCGGCCCGTTGCGGATCGGTTTCGTGTCCGGCGATTTGCGCTCGCACCCGATCGGGTACTTTCTCGAGAGCGTCGTGGCGCGGTTCGATCCGTCTCGCGTGCAGCTCATCGCTTATTCGACGCGACGCTTCGAAGATGCGCTTACGCAGCGTCTGAAGCCGCACTTCGCGGCCTGGCGCAGCCTCGTGGGGCTGACCGACGAGGCCGCGGCCCGCAGGATCCACGACGACAACATTCACATCCTCGTCGATCTCGCCGGCCATACCGACAGCAATCGTCTGCCCGTTTTCGCGTGGAGGCCGGCGCCGGTGCAGGCGAGCTGGATCGGCTATTTCGCCTCGACCGGCCTCGCGGCAATCGACTATGTCCTCGGCGACGCCTGCGTGCTGCCCCTTGACGAAGCCCATCATTTCATCGAGCGTGCCTGGCGCGTGCCGCGCGGTTATCTGTGCTTCACGCCGCCCGAGCCGGCGGTGGCGATCGATGTGCGGGACGCGAGCGACGAGCGCGCGTTCACGTTCGGATGCTTCAGCGATCTCGTGAAGGTCAACGATCGCGTTGCCGAGGTCTGGTCGCGTATTCTCGCCGCCGTGCCCGGCTCCCGTCTTTTCCTGAAGGCGCAGCAGTTAGGCGATGCAAGCGAGCGGCAGACCACGCTTGCGCGCTTTGCGGCGTACGGCATCGGCCCCGAGCGGATCGAGCTGGAGGGAGCTTCACCACGTGCCGAGTATTTGGCCGCGCACAATCGCGTCGACATCACGCTAAGCCCCTTTCCGTACCCGGGCGGGACGACGACGGCCGAAAGCCTATGGATGGGCGTGCCAGTGCTGTGCCGGCGCGGCGAACGTTTTCTCGGCCATCTGTGTGAGAGCGTGCTCGAAAGTGTCGGGCTTGGCGAGTGGATTGCCGCCGACGATGACGACTATGTTGCGAAGGCGCTCGCTTTTGCGCGTGACTGGGCGGGGCTCGCCTCGCTACGCCAAGGGTTGCGCGCGCGCGTGCTCGCGTCGTCGTTGTGCGATGCGAAGGGCTTTGCGCGCATGCTCGAGTCAGAGTTCTCCGCGATGTGGCGCACGCACGAAGCGGCGTGTGCCGAGGCTGCGCATGGAGCACGCTCGGTCACGACGCCTTAAGCGAGATTCGTCGTCGCTGATCCGTTGAGCTTTATCGGTCTTGATGTCGATGTTGTTGTCAAACTAATGGGGAATCGAGCTCAATTCGCGGCAGTCAAATAAAAAGGCTGCGTTGCGGCAGCCTTAGTGT
The DNA here is from genome assembly GCA_035938775.1 of Trinickia sp. Classification (GTDB taxonomy): domain Bacteria; phylum Pseudomonadota; class Gammaproteobacteria; order Burkholderiales; family Burkholderiaceae; genus Trinickia. Next base: position 2,135 of record DASZGN010000013.1, on the reverse strand, counting down.
GAGACGACCGCATCGACAACTTGCGGTTGTTATTGGTTATTCGTTGCTCATCATTGGTGAGAAGCTACCCCGCGCTATCGCAGTTTTTCCGTCGTCTCATACATGCCCGCCGCGGCGATGCGCCGCTTCGCCGCATCGAACTCGACTGTCAACGCCTCGCGCGCCGCGTGTGCTTTGTCGATGATCGTTGCGTTGAGTGCCAGAATCTCGCGGATCATGGCGAGCGCCTCGTCCGTTTGATTCGATGTAAGCGCCATCAAAAGCGGCGCGCGCTCGTTCGAGAGATCGGCGGCGAGTTCCAAGTCGCCCGCTTCCAGCGCGACGACGAGCGTGCGCGTGAGTTCGTATGCGCGCGTAAGCGATTCCTGCGACATCTTCCCAAATCCTTGGTAGACCTAACATTAATGCTTGTTGAGCGTGCCGGAGAGGCCGCCGCCGCCGAACAGCTGATTCAAGTAGCTCGTGCTGTTCGCCGTCTGCGACAAGAGAGTGTTCAGCTGCGTGAATTGCGCCTGGTATTGTGCGTTCAGCGTAGCTGCGTATGCGTTAAGCGATGTTAACGCTTGGTTCTGAGTATTGAGATCGGCGTTGATCGCCGAATCGCGCTGGGCGATCTGGCCCGTCGTCGAGTTCGTGTAGGAGCTGATGAACGAGTTCAGTTGCTGGCCGATGCCGTTGGTGCCGTTAAAGAGCGACGACACGGTCGACGGCGAACTCGTGAGCGTTGCTTGCAGCGTCGAAGCGGTGAACGTGAGCGTACCGTCGCCGTTCAGGTTGAGGCCGATGTCTGCAAGGCTGTACGTATTGCCGCCTACGGTCACGCCGTTGGCGACGATCGTCGAAACGCCGTTCATGGCCGAGTTCAACATGGCATCGCCGAGCAGCGGACCGGCTTGCTGGCCCGGGGCGGCATTCGGGTTAAACGAGGAAAGCGGCGCTGCAACGTTGCTGATCCAATTGTTGTACGCCGACGTGAAGTTCTGAAGCGCCGTGGTGATCGCGGAACCGTTGGTCCCGACGGTGAGCGTCTGCGATGTGCCGACGGCGGCCTGCGTAAGATTGAGCGTCACACCTGTGAGCCCGCCCGAAACGGAGTTGCTCGCGCTGGTGAGGGAATTGCCGCTGATGGTGAGCTTGGCGTCCTGCGCGACCGTCACTTGCGCGAAGGACGCCGTCGCGAGGCCCGCATCGACACCCGCGCCGTGCGAAACGGTGACGGTGTTCGCGGCGCCTGTTTGGGTCGACGTGAGCACGAGGTGCTGGCCGTCCGACGCGGTGACGACGCTCGCCGTCACGCCCGGGTTATTCGATGCGCCGTTGATCGCCGCGGCGACACCCGCGAGCGTGTTGTTCGACCCGGTCAACGCGATCGTTATGTTATTGGCGCCGACGCCGATCGTGAGGTTGCCCGTGCCGAGCGTCGCGTTGGCCGCGTACGCCTGCGACGAAATCTGATTGGCGGTGGCGAGCTGCTGGACACTCACCGCATACGCGCCCGCGGCCGAGCCGGTCGTCGTCGTCGCCGTGATGCCGGTGCCGCTGAAGGTGGCCGCCAGCTGCGTGAAGATGCTGCCGTCGGAAAGCCCACCGAGCGAAGTGACAATCCCGGAGAGCGCCGACTGCACTGAGCCGAGCGACGAGATCAAGGTCTTGTCGTTCGAGATGGCGTTATTGATCGTGGCTTGTTGCGCGGCGGTCTTCCCCAGAACGAGCGCGTTGACGAGCGAGTTCACGTCGAGCGACGAGCCCGTCGCGCCACTCAGGATAGATTGCGCCGCCTGTTGGAGGATCGTGCTCGTGCTTGACGTTGGTGTGCTCATGCCGGACTCTCCGTGCGTTACCGCTAGATCAGATCAAGATCGATTCAGGGCCGCGTCGCGGAAGATGTCGGCGGTCCTACCAATGCGCAACGGGAGGCATGCCTCCCGCTTCCTGCGATTCCTTCCATTCCTTCTACCCAGGCCGTGGGACATGTTTCGGGACGCATCCCGCGGCCGGGGTTCGCGCGGCAAGCCCGTATGGCGTCTTGCCACGCGAAGCTCATCATTAGCCGAGGAGCTTGAGCACCTGTTGCGGCAGCTGGTTCGCTTGCGCGAGCACCGAGATGCCGGCTTGTTGCAGCACTTGAGCGCGGC
>DASZGN010000012.1:0-6042 GCA_035938775.1 Trinickia sp. | reverse complement strand
CATACGTTTGTGTGAGATTCAAACGCTGAAAAACCAGCCTTGCGGCTGCGCTCCTTTCACGCCCCGCCCTGCGCCCCGAAGGAAGTCCCCCGCCCCGAAGGAAGTCCCCTTGGGGGATTGGGGGAAAGGACGGGGTTTCTTGGAGCAAATCTGATGAACACGGCGGCCCCTGCAGCGTGCGTCCGACATCGATGTCGTCTACACGACCGGCTACGGCTTCCCGACGACGCGTGGCGGTCCGATGCATTACGCGAACCAGCTTGGCCTTGAGCACGTGCTTGCTTCGATCCGCAACTTTCAGCGCGGCTATCAGGGCGATCAGTTGAAGCCGAGCCGCCTGCTCGTCGAACTGGCAGAGCAAGGTCGCTCGTTCGAGTGAGCGGAAATTGAACGGAGCGAGCGGATCGAGCGCGAGTGTCATTCACCGCGCCAGCGAGCGTTCATCCAACAAGAGGAAAACCGCATGACAAAGCGCTATCTGGAAGACCTCGAGATCGGCGAGAAGTGGCTGAGCCCCGAAGTCGCGATCACCGAGCAGGACATTGTCAACTTCGCAAGCCACTACGATCCCCAGCCGTTTCATCTCGACGCGCAAGCGGCCAAGGCCAGTCCGTTCGGCGGGCTGGTCGCGAGCGGCTGGCAACTGGCATCGCTCGCGATGCGGCTTTGCGTGCAAGCGCGCTCGTTTGGCGATACGCCGGTGGTGGGGCTGGGTGTCGACGAGCTGCGCTGGCACCTGCCGGTACGGCCCGGCGACGCCGTGCATGTCGAGCGTGAGGTCGTCGAAATTCTCGAAGTGCCGGACAAGCCGAAGCGCGGCACCGTCAAATCCCGCATCGACCTCAAGAATCAGCGCGGCGAGCTGGTCATGCGCATGTATGGGCTGGCCAGTGTGCCGAGGTTAAAGCCGCTATCGGCCGGCTAGACGCAATTGAAGCTGGCCGTAGCGAAGCTGGCGCCATCAAAGATCAAACATCGAACATCAAACGAACGCTTGCGCGGGAAGGCACTTTTGGCGCCTACCCGCCCCGTTTTCAGGAGAACGAAATGACAGACGTTGTAGTGGCAGGGTTCGCCCGCTCACCGTTTCACTTTGCCCGCAAAGGCGGGCTGATCGATGTGCGGCCCGATGATCTCGCGGGCCAGGTCGTAGCCGCGCTGCTTGCGCGCACCGGTCTGGAGCCGGGCCATATCGAAGACCTCGTGGTCGGTTGTTCGAACCCCGAGGGCGAGCAGGGCTACAACGTCGCGCGCATCATTGGATTTCTCGCGGGTTTCGGCGATACGGTGCCGGGCGTCACGATCAATCGTTTCTGCGGCTCGTCGATGTCGTCGGTGCACTACGCGGTCGGTCAGATCGCGGCCGGCCTCGGGGACGCGTTCATCTGCGCCGGCGTCGAATCGATGACACGCGTGCCGATGAACCGTTCGGCCAACCCGCGGCTGCAAAGCGACTACCCCGTCGCCTATACACCGATGGGCATTACCGCGGAAAACGTGGCACGCGAGTATGGCGTAAGCCGTGCGGATCAGGAGGCGCTCGCCGTCGTCTCGCACGCGAAGGCAGCGGCCGCGCGTGCCGATGGGCGCCTTGGCGCCGAGATCGTGCCGATCGATACGCCGCAGGGCCGCGTCATCGAGGACGGCTGCATCCGTCCCGGCACGACCGCCGAGGCGCTCTCCGGATTGAAGCCGGCATTCGCGGAAGGTGGCAGCGTGACGGCCGGTACGTCGTCGCCGTTGACCGACGGCGCTTCCGCGGTGTTGATTTGCAGCGCCAAATTCGCGCAAATCCACGGCCTGCAGGTGCTCGCGAAGATTCGCAGCGCCGCGGTGGCAGCGTGCAAGCCCGAATTGATGGGCATCGGGCCGATTCCCGCCACGCAAAAGGCGCTCGCGCGCGCCGGCCTCACGGCGAAGGAGCTCGACGTCATCGAGATCAACGAAGCGTTCGCGAGTCAGGCCATCGCTTGCGCACGCGAGCTCGAGCTTGACCCGAAGCGCACCAACATCGATGGTGGCGCGCTCGCGATCGGGCATCCGCTGGGTGCGACCGGTGCGCGTCTTGTCGGCAAGGCGGCGTCGCTGCTCGCGCGCGACGGCGGCCAGTTCGCGCTGGCTACGCAATGCATCGGCGGTGGCCAAGGCATCGCCACCATTCTCGAAGCGGTGTGATTACACTTCCAAAGGTCCCCTTCGCGCGCGGCGAAACTGCCGCCGGCAGGCATGTTGGTGCGCGCGAAAGAAACATCAGGAGACAGACAAGCCTATGTCCGCGATGAGCCTCAATCCTGCCGACTATCCATTTCGCGAAGTCGGCTTTCGCAAACCGTCGGTCGTCGTCGAAGCGCGCGACGCTGGGGTGACGGTCCTGAAGTCGGGGATTACGCTGCCCCCAACCCCGGGCTGCACGGTGGACTGGCTCGAGCATTGGGTCGCGAAGCGGCCGCACGCGCCGATGCTCGTCGAGCGTGACAAATCCGGCGCCTGGAAGTCGCTCAGCCTGCAGCAGGTCTGGGATGCGGTTCGCTCGATTGCGACGAACCTGCTCGCTGCCGGCGCATCGATCGATCGGCCGCTGGCCATTTTGTCGGAGAACTCGACCGAGCAGGCGCTCCTCACGTGGGGCGCGCTTTATGCGGGTGTGCCGGTGGCCCCGGTGTCGCCCGCGTATTCGCTGCTGGGCGGCGACTATGCACGACTGCGCGCGGCGATCGATTGCGTCAGGCCCCATATCGTCTTCGCGCAGGACGGCAAGCGCTTTGCCGGTGCGCTCGCGGCACTCGGCGTGCTCGCCGAGCGTACGCTCGTCGTCGATCATGTGGGCGAGGGGATGATGCGCTTCGCGGATTGGGCGGGCGCTGCCCCCGCGGCCAACCTTGCGGCGCGGCATGCCGCGCTGACGGCCGACATGCCGGCGAAGTACATGTTCACGTCGGGCTCCACCGGCATTCCGAAGGCGGTGGTGATTACGCGCGGCATGATGAGCGCGGCGCAAGAGATGACCGCCCAAGTGTTCGAACGCGACCCCGAGACGCAGCCGGTCTATCTCGAGTGGCTGCCCTGGCATCACGTGATGGGCGGCAACATCGTGTTGAATCGCGTGCTGCGCTTCGGCGCGACGCTTTACATCGACGAAGGGCGTCCGCTGCCCGGACGCTTCGACGCCACGCTCAAGAACCTGCGAGATGTCGCGCCGTCGCTCTACTTCAACGTGCCGGCGGGACTGTCGATGCTCGTCAGTGCCTTGGAGTCCGACGAAGCGTTTGCGCGGCACTTCTTTTCCAAGCTCACCTACGTGTATTACGGTGGCGCGGTGCTCTCGCGCGAGGTTTACGATCGCTTCCAGGCGGTATCGGTGCGCACAACGGGGCAGCGCACGGTGTTGACGTCGGTGTATGGCGCAACCGAAACGACAGGCCCGGGCGTGACGCAGTACTGGGCCGTGGACGACGTCGGCTGCATCGGCTTGCCCGTGGCCGGCGTCGAGCTCAAGCTGATCGAAGATCCCGCGTCGCCGGGCCGCTACGAGATGCGACTGCGCGGCCCCAACGTGCTGCGCGAATACCTGCGTGCGCCACACGCGAGCGAGGGCGCATTCGACGAAGAAGGGTTTTATCGCATAGGCGATGCCGTTCGATTCGTCGACCCGGCACGGCCGGAAGCGGGGCTGCGTTGCGCCGGCCGCTTCGCCGAGGACTTCAAGCTTGCCAACGGCACCTGGATACGCACGGGGGCATTGCGTGAGCGGCTGCTCGAGGTCTGCAGCCCGCTGCTCAAGGACGTCGTGATTGCGTACGACGGTGACAATGCCATCGGCGCGTTGGCATGGCCCGATGCCGCCGGTTGCCGCGATGTGGTCGGGCCATCGGAGGAGCCTGTGCTCTCGCTCGAGACGCTTCGCACGCACCCGGTTTTGCTCGCCGAACTGACGCGGCGCCTGGCGCTTTTCAATGCAGGGCAGAGCGGAGCGTCGATGCGCATCGAGCGCCTTGGCTTGCTCAGCGAGCCGCCGTCGATGCAGGCGTACGAGGTGACGGACAAGGGCAATCTGAATCAGCGGGCCGTCACAGAGCGGCGCGCGAGCGATGTGAAGGCGCTGTTCGACACGTCGTTTCCGCGTCATGTGATTGTGGCTGCGAAGGTGTCGGCGTAAGGCGTCACGTCCGGGATTGCCGTAGCGCTTGCTTCAAAGAAAAACGGCGCGCTTCCGAGATTCAGTCGGAGCGCGCCGTTTTTGTTGGCGGCATCGGCATTGGCATCGGCATTGGCATTGGCATCAGCACCGGCATTTGGCATCTACACCGGCATCGGCCATGAATGCCGATGTCGATGCCGATGTCGATGCCGATGCCGATGCCGCCGAGGCGCTAACGACTCAAGCAGTACGCGCCGCCCGATCCCGATCATTCAGCTCGCGAATCGAATCGCGGGCACGGGCCCAGTCTTCGTCGGTCCAGTCCTTGAAGTGATAGAAGTTGCCGCCGGTCGCGAGGCTGTTCGCGCCGTCGATCGTGAGCGTCTGGCCCGTGAGCCATTCGCAGCCGTCGGCCATGAGGAACGTGGCGAGGTTCTGCAGTTCGTGCATTTCGCCTGCGCGGCCCATCGGGCTGCTGCCGTCGGCGCGGCCGGCGTCCTCGCGGCCCGGATAAAGCCGCTTGCTCATGCCGTCGGTCGGGAACGCGCCCGGCGCGATGGCGTTCAAGCGGATGCCGTAGCGCCCCCACTCGACGGCGAGCGACTTCGTCATCACATGCACGCCCGCTTTCGACATGGCCGAAGGCACGACGAACGGGCCGCCGTTGTTTACCCAGGTGACGAGGATCGACACGACGCTGCCCTTGTGATTGCCCTCGATCCAGCGCTTGCCGATGGATTGCGTGACGTAGAACGTGCCGTGCAGCACGATGTTCGCGATGGCATCGAACCCGCGCGAGGACAAATCTTCGGTACGACTAACGAAATTACCCGCCGCGTTGTTCACGAGGCCGGTGAGCGGGCCGTCCTGCCAGATCGCTTCGATCATCTCGTCAACGGCCTGAGCGTTGCGGATATCGACCGCGAAGCCCTTGACGCTGCCGCCGTGGCTGTTCATGAGCTCGTCGGCGGTTTCCTTCAGCAGCGCTTCGCGGCGGCCGCAAATGTAAATATCCGCGCCGAGCCGAAGGTACTTGGAGGCGATCTCTTTGCCGAGGCCCGAGCCGCCTCCCGTCACGAGAATACGCTTCCCTTTCAGCAAATCGCTTTGAAACATGTGCTCCCTCCTCACCTATGTGCTTGCGCCGGCGACGCATTGCAGAGTTATTCGGCGGCATCGCTCGCCGCCGGCAACGGCGATATCGAGCAATGCATGGCATCGCCGCTTCGGATGTCAAACTTGACAGTGTTATGTTACTTGTGGATACTGGGCCGCGCAACAGAAAAGACGACTTGGCGATGTGAAGTGAGGGTTGCCCCTGAGGGCGTGTCGATGAGTGGGCAATCGACGCCGTCGTCGAAGCAAGATCAACGCTCAACGCTCCGTTCGATGGGGCGAGCCAGCAAAAGGAGAGGGACATGTCGAGTGGTAAGCCGATTCTCGTTACCGGCGCCGCGGGCCGCATGGGCGCCGTGGGCCGGATGTTGACGGAATACCTGATCGAGCGGGGCGAAACCGTTCGCGCGCTCGTGCGCACGGAGGACGAGCGCGCGCAAGCGCTGCGCGAGATGGGCGCGCAGGTCATGGCGGGCAATCTGCTCGATCTGGAAACAATGCACCGCGCCATTGACGGCTGCGATACGGTGTACTTCAGCATGTCGGTGTCCGACGTCTATCTCGCGGCAACGGTCAATGCCGCGGCAGTCGCCAAGCATCACGGCGTGAAGGCGTTCGTGAACATTTCGCAGATGAGCCTCTCGCAGATGAGCATCACCGAGACCTCGCCGAGCCCGCAGCACCGGCTGCATTGGCTGGCCGAGCAGGCGCTGAACTGGTCGGGGCTGCCCGTCGTCCACGTCCGCCCGACGGTGTTCTTGCAGAACCCCTTATTCCTCGACTGGGCC
>DASZGN010000011.1:0-20341 GCA_035938775.1 Trinickia sp. | reverse complement strand
GGTTGAGGTTGAAGTCGCCTTCGTCTTCGTTTGCGTCGTCGATTTCGTCCGCATCCATCTCTGCGCTTTGCACCGCGCGCGCCAGTGCGCCGCGCATCGCCTCGAGCTGCAACGACAGGCTCGCATCCACCGCGCCCAAGTCCGTCTCGCACACGCATGCGCCAGGCGCTAACGCCGCATCGGCACGCACGTTGAGCCGCACCGCGCGCCCCGCCTCGCGCCAGCCGAGCGCGACTTCGGTGAACGCCTCGGTCGCCGCCGCGACATCCGTCGGGTGAACGCACACCTCAACCGGGCTGCCGTCCGCGACGATGCGCTCAACCGTCGCCGCAGCGCGCGCGAAGAGCGCCGCCGGGTCCGCCGACGCAATGATCTCCTCCGCCGCGAGCGCCACGAGCTCCGCGAGCCGATCGCGCCGGCGGCGCCCGAGCGTGCCCGCGTCCGCTTGCCTGCTGACGCGCTCATGCCAGTCGGTCAGCGCCTTCGTGATGCCATCGTCGTAGCCGAGTTGGGCGCCGCGGTCATAGTCGGCCTGCGCGCGAGCAAGAAGCGCTTCTGCCTGCGCCTGCGCCTCGTCGACGATCGCCTGCGCGCGGTCGTGTGCGGCAGCAAGCGCCGCTTCGCATTCCTTGCGCATCTCGTCGTAGCCGGCGTCGATGTCGACGAGCCGCTTCAGATCCTCGCCGCGCAGCACGTCGCCCTCTATGCCGACGCCATAGCCGGCCTCGGCGCCTTCAGCCTGGGAATTGCGTAACCAGATCACCATGACCACTCCGGAAACAAGTCGGGCAGTTGCGAAACGATAGAAAGACTCGGGTTCCAACCAAGTGCCGCCGGTTGAGCAGGCAGATGAGCAGGCAGATGAGCGGGCAACCGCGCGGGCAGCCGAGCGGCCGGCGACAGGCCGTCAGCATCGTCCGGCAGTGCTAGCTGCGCGATTGCCAGCGGGCCGTCGCTCGCCCAGCCGCATTCGCGCTCGAAGAGCCGAAAGCCTTGCCACGCGAGCGTGTCGCCATCGTCGGCGCCAAGCGGCGCGCGTTGCGTGCTTTGCACGGCGTCGCCGGCCAGATCGCGCCGCCGTCCCAGCAACAGGCGCGTGCCGCGCGGGCCGATCCAGTCCGCAAGCAGCGCGCGGCGCGGCCGGTCGATCCACGAATGCACTTGGTCGCTGTATTCGACGAGTGCGCGCAGCCGGAACACCGTCAGGCATTCGTGCACCGGCAACCGCGCGAGCGCCGCGCCCGGCGCGGCAAACGATTCGAGCGGCGGTACGCGGATTCCCGCATCGTCGAGAAACGCTTCGGCAAGCGCGGCGGTCCCGGCCGTCGCAGCCGCGTAGCTCGCCGCACCGTCGCCGTGGCCATCGACACGCAGCCGATTCGCATAAGGCAGGCGAGCGAGCCGCTGCGGATGCATCCATTCGAATAACGCGCGCCGGCACCGGTAATACCCGGTCAACCGCTCGGCCACCGCGGCAGCGGTATCGCCGGCCACCGCCGCTTGCGAGTCTTGCGCGAACGCATCGGCGCCGTTGGTGAATGCATCCACGCCGTTGGCGAACGCATCGGCACCTTCGGCGAAACCGGCGCCTTCGGCAAACCTCGCATCCGCTCGGGCGTTTCCGCCATCGCCTTCGGCGAGCCCATTGGAGGCTAGAACGTGCATGCCATTTCCGTCGTCATGACCGGCAAGCGCGCCGATGCCGGTGTTGTCGTAGCCGTTCATGCCGTGCTCACGTTTCCGAGGTTTCGTTGCGGGTTACGCCGGCGCTTTCGTTGCGCGTGGGCCGCGCCGCGCCACGATGCCTGCGAGCGGGCCGCCAAGCTTGCCCGCGTTGCCGCGCAGCGCAGCGATTGCGCCAGCGGCGACGAGCAAGAGCGCCCCGAGCACGCCGCCCGCAAAGAGGAGCGACCCATCCTGCTGGCTGCTCTTCGGCTGCGGATCCACCGCGTCGGCCGCTACCGACGTGACGCTCACCTGGTCGTACGTCAGCCCTTCGATGCTGTGCACGACGAGGTTCTTGATCGCAGGCGTGAGCGTCTCGACATTCGCATCCGGCCGGTACTTGATGAATACCGATGCGGACGAAGGCTTCACGGACTGCGCGAGCGGATCGTTGTTCGGCAGCACGATCTGCACGCGTGCGACCACGACGCCGTCGATCTTCGACAACGTATCGTCGAGTTCCTGCGACAACCCGTAGATAAAGCGCACGCGCTCTTCGGTCGGCGTCGATACGAGGCCGTCCTTCTTGAAGAGCGCACCGAGATCGTCGTACTTCTTGCTGGGAATGCCGCGCGCGTGAAGGATCTCCATCGCCCGCACAATCTGCTTTTCGTCGACGCTCACCGACCAGGTCTTGCCGCCATCGGGCGTGCCCTTTTGCGCATCGACGCCGTACTGGACCAGCGCGGCGACCATCTCGTTCGAATCGTGCTCGCTCAGTTGGCCATACAGCTCCTGCTTGCACGCAGCGAGCGACAGGGCCAGCACCAGGCAGGGCAGCAGTCGACGCATGCGAGCCGCGGTTGGCGAGAGTGGGAGGTTCGGCTTCATGTCATTGGTTCTTCATGAGGGTTTGGACCGCATCCTTCGACGACTGCACGGTGGCCATCTTCACCTGCAAGTCCGCGTTCAGGCTCGCGATCTCGAGCTGGATCGTCATATCCGCCGCGGCGAGGCGCTCCATCGTCAGCGCGCTCATGTGCTGCGTCATGTACATAACGTCGTTCGGCACTTGCCGGTAGTAGTTCGACTGCTCCTCGACGGCCTTCGTGACCATGGTCTCGTGATGAGCCGACTGCGCGTGTTGAGCGTGCGACGCGGCTTGCGCGAGCATCGACTGGAACTTGTCGACGAGGTGCTGCGGAACCGCGGTAGCGGCCTGATCGTTCGCGCTCTCGGCGACGCGGGCGATCTGATGTGACAGTTGCGATTCGGTAGGCAGGCTCATGGCATTTCCCCTATGTGGCGACACATTCAGATACGCATGTACTGCATCGCGAACAGAATGTCGCTGGTTGCATGCGACGGTGCCGCGACCACGTCGCCGTCTTCAGGTTGCGCTGCGGTTTCGAATTCGAGCGCGGATTCAGGCGCAACGAAGCGCCCGGTGCGCTTCGCGGTCACGGCCGCCCGTTGCAAATCGTCGCTCGCGAGCAGGACCTTCGCGAGCTTGGCAACATCTTTGTCGCCGCACTGTTCAGCAAGCGTGCTGGCCTCGGCTTGCCAGCCGGACTCGCCCCGTTTTTTAAGGCAGTGCAGCAGCATCCCGCTGCTGGCGGGCGCGCAGATCGAACGCTCGACGAGACCGCGATAGACCCACTCGGCTTCGCTCCACTCCTCGCGCAGCATGTGAAGCCAACCGTCGAAGAAGGCGAACTCGGCGCACGTAGGCCGCATCGTGTGCAGCGATTCGACAACCAGCTCGATATCGTCGGTCTCGACGCTCGACGGCGTGCCGGCGCGGGCAAATGCGGCCCTGACGAGCTCGACGACCGCACCGACCACTGCGGGCGGGCACTGCGGCCGATCCTTCAGCATGTCCATCCCTTTCCCCCAAGGATTCAGATTCGATCCAGCGCGCTTGCCATTTCGAGCGCCGCTGCTGTTGACGCTAAGTTAAGGAATTCGCGGCGTCCGTCCTGCCCCGACTACGAAGTCGCACACCAAAACGCGAAGCGTCCGCGCGTTGCCGTTCGTGCGTGGCGCGTCGCTTCGCGGTAGCCGCCGGGACTTCGCATCCGCCTCGTGCCGAACGCGCACGCGCGGCTAACGTGGCGTCCGAGCAGCGCAATTCCCGCGGCTGCCGCCTGAACGCGTAAGTGAAGGACGCCCGTCATGAGCGACGAAAAAACCGAAGAGCCCTCACAACAGAAACTGAAGAAGGTGCGCGAGCAAGGCCAGGTCGCGAAGAGCACCGACCTCGTCGAAGTCGCCTGTCTGGGCGCGATCCTCATCACGCTGATGGCCGGCGGGCACTTTTTCGCGGATACGCTGCGGCTGATCGTCAAGGACGCGCTCGATTTCATGAGCGGCGACCGGTCCATGCAAGCGCTTGCGCTCACGATGAGCGACATCGGCATGCATGCGGTCGGCCTGCTGTGCGGCGTGGCCGCGGTTGCGCTTGTCGCGGCGCTTTGCGCGCTGGCGCCGCAAACGGGCCTGCAGATTTCGCTCGAGACGGTGATGCCGAAGCTCGACTCGATCAGTCCTGGTTCGGGCATCAAGAAGATCTTCTCGATGAACGCGGCGATCGATCTCGCGAAGATGACCGTCAAGGCGGTCATCGTCATCGCGGTGATGTGGCAGACGATCAAGAACTCGCTGCCGGTTGTCGCCAGCGCGCTGGATCACTCGGTGCCGCAACTGATCTCCGTGCTCTGGTCCGTCCTGATGCGCGTCGCCGCGGTCGCGCTCGGCGCGTTCATCGTCATCGGGGTGTTCGACTACAAGCTGCAGAAGTGGCTGTTCATCCGCAAGAACCGGATGTCGAAGGATGAAGTGAAGCGCGAGCACAAGGAAAGCGAAGGCAACCCCGAAATGAAGGGCGAACGCAAGCGCCTCGCTCGCGAACTGTCGCAGGAAGGCCCGAAGCGCGGCGTGGCGCGCGCGAATGTCGTGGTCGTGAATCCGACTCACTACGCGGTGGCCTTGCGCTACGACCCGACCGAATTCCCGCTGCCCGTCGTGCTCGCGAAGGGCACCGACGCACAGGCGCTCCTGATCCGCCGCTATGCGACCGAGGCCGGCGTGCCGATCGTCGCCAATCCGCCGGTCGCGCGGATGCTGCACAAGGTTCCAGAGAAACAACCGATTCCCGAAGAACTGTTCGAAGTCGTCGCGGCGATTCTTCGCTGGGTCGATGGTCTTGCAATCCAACCTGCCACAACGGAGTAGTCGATATGGTGAAGACAATGAAGCTGCCGCGCGTCGGCGAAGCGGGCATCGCGGTGCTGTTGATCGCGATCGTCTCGCTGATGATCCTGCCTCTGCCGCCTGCCATCATCGACGGGCTGCTCGCCATCAACATCACGATCAGCGTCACGCTGCTGATGGTCACGTTGTACGTCGGCGACATCGCGACGCTGTCCGCGTTCCCATCGGTGCTGCTCTTCACGACGCTGTATCGGCTATCGCTGAACATCGCCTCGACGAAGTCGATCCTGCTGCACGCGGATGCCGGCAACATCATCGAAAGTTTCGGTGAGCTCGTCGTCGGCGGCAATCTCGTGGTGGGCCTCGTCGTGTTCGTGATCATCTCGGTGGTGCAGTTCATCGTGATCGCGAAAGGCTCCGAACGGGTCGCCGAAGTCGGCGCGCGCTTCACGCTCGATGCGTTGCCGGGCAAACAGATGAGCATCGACGCCGACCTGCGCGCCAACATCCTCACTCCCGAAGAAGCTCGCAAGAAGCGCACGCGGCTCGCGGTCGAAAGCCAGCTGCACGGGGGCATGGACGGCGCGATGAAGTTCGTGAAGGGCGACGCCATCGCGGGCCTCATGATCACGATGATCAACATCGTGGCCGGCATCGCGGTAGGCGTGGCGTATCACGGGATGTCGGCCGGCGAGGCGGCGAACCGCTTTTCGGTGCTGTCGGTTGGCGACGCGATGGTGTCGCAGATTCCGTCGCTGCTCATCTCGGTCGCGGCCGGCGTGATGATCACGCGCGTCGCGGACGACAGCCACGGCGAGAGCTCCTCGCTCGGCGACGAGATCGGGCGTCAGTTCGTCGGCAACTCGCGCGCGCTCTACTTCGCGGCGGTCTTGCTCCTCGGCTTCGCAGCCGTGCCCGGCTTTCCCGCGGCGCTCTTCTTGCTGCTCGCGGGCGCGCTGGCGTTCGTCGGTTTCCGGACGCAGAAAAATAAGCGCGGTCCGTCCACGAAAACCGGCAAGCCGGTCGGCGCGCTGCAGCGCGCCGGCGCGAAAGGCGATGCGCCGTCGATCCTGCCGCAGCCGCCGCAGTTCACTTGCCCGCTCGGCGTGCGGCTCGCGCCCGATGTGAGCGATCGTCTCGCGGCCGACGCGCTCGACCGCGCGTTCGACACACAGCGCGGCGCGTTGCAGTCGGAAGTCGGGCTGCCGTTCCCCGGCATCATGATGTGGGTCGACAAGACGCTGCCTGCGGACACCTATGAAGTGCTGATTTTCGACGTGCCGCAGGCGCGCTCGACCGTGCGCGAAGCGCTCGAGGCCCAGAAGTCGGCCGACGCCGGCACCGAAAAGAACGCGAAGTCCGAAGCGGCAACCGCGCACGCGCCCGAGACGCTGATCGCCCAGCACACCATCAGAGTGCTGCGCCGGCACGCGCATCTCTTCCTCGGCATCCAGGAAACGCAGTGGATTCTCGATCAGCTCAACGAAGACTATCCGGGGCTCGTCACCGAAGTGCAAAAGGCACTGCCGCTGCAAAAGATGGCCGACGTGCTGCGCCGGCTCCTCGAGGAGGAAGTGCCGATCCGCAATATCCGCAGCATTACCGAAAGCCTCATCGTCTGGGGGCCGAAGGAGAAGGACATGCTGATGCTGACCGAGTACATCCGCATGGAATTGGGTCGCCTCATCGCCTACCGCGCGACCGGCGGTGCTACGCGCGACCTGCCGGTGGTGCTCGTCGACGTGCAGATCGAGCAGCACATCCGCCAGTCGATCAAGCAGACGCCCACCGGCAACTTCCTCGCGCTGCCGCCGGAGGAAATCGGGCACCTCGTCAACCGGATTGCCGAGATCGTCGGCGATACGCCGCGCGAACAGATTGCGCTCGTGGCGTCGATGGACATCCGCCGCTACATCAAGCGAATGATCGAGTCGCGCCTCGCCTGGCTCCCGGTCTACTCGTATCAGGAGCTCGGCGCCCATGTCGACCTGCAGCCGGTCGGACGTCTCACCATGTAGCCGCGCGAGGCCCGTCATGCACTCCTCAGCCCCTCATCGCGCCCGCATCATTGCGGGCCCCTCTCCCGATACGCACCACGCACAGGCGACGAGCTCACCGAAGCTGCGCCGGCAGGGCGAGCTCTTCCGGCAGCTGCGCGCGAATGCCGGCGTGCGCCACCACGAAGACGGTCGAGCATACGAGGATGCGGAATCGTCCACCGAGCCCGATGCGGGTTCGTCTCTCGCCGATGCGGTGTCGGAGCAGCCACAGGACGACGGCAACGAGCAGGGCTCGGGTCAGGGCTCGGGCGGCTCGGGCGATTCAGGCCAGTCGGATCAATCCGGCCAGTCTGGAGAGTCTGGGGACTCCGACGCCTCGGGCAGCCACTGCGATCGCTCGTTCGAATGGTTCGCCTCGACCGAGGCTCGGCTCGCGCTGGCGGCGGCCCATGCCGCTTTCGCCGCACGTGGCGCCGCCCCGCGCGCGGGGACGGTGTCCGCCGCGGCACCTGTCGACGCGCCGCGAGACGCGCGCAAGTTCATCGAATCGATCGTGTCGCAAGTCGCGGACTTCTCCTCCAACCCGGCCGTGCTCGCGCGCGGCGAATGGCACATCACGGTTCCGATCGACCCCGCGCTGCTGCCGGACTGCACTTTGAGCCTCACGCTTTCGTATTTCGACTTGAGGCTTCGCTTCGACACGGCCAGCGAGCGCTCGCGACAACTAATCTTGCTACATGAAACGGCGCTTCGCAAAAGCCTGGAGCAAGTGGTGCAGTCCCGCTTCGACGCGCCGCGCAGCATCGAAATCACCGTCACGTAAGACCCTATGAGCACTATCGACATGCACTTCGACCACGACACCGCACTTGCCGAACCGCCGACCCGAGCCGCGGTCGCGCTCGATCCGGCCCGCCTGCCCTCGCTCGCCGCAACGACCGCGCGCCAGCATCGGCTGGCAGTCGACGAGCGGCTGCACGCGCTCGTCGCGCACACGTTCGGTGTCGCGGGCTTCACCGTCGGCACGCGCAACCTCGTCGAGCCGGCGCACGCGGCGGTGGTGCGCTTGCGCTGGGGGATGCAATGCGCGTCCGTGCACATCGACGTGTCGCAGCACGCGGGCCTCGCGAGCGTCGTGCAAACCGGCGAGCCGGCTTTGCGCCACGCGGTCGCCGCGCTCATGCTCGAGCCGTTGCTGCGTGCCTTCGCCTCGCTCGGATTCGAGGGCGTCGAAGTCGTGTCGCTCGATCGCGCACAACCGGCGCCCGTCGCCGGGTCATGCTGCGCAATCGCATTCAGGCTTGCTGGGCAGCGCATCGACGCGACGCTCGAGCACATCGACAGCGGCTGGCTCGACGCGCTCGAAGCGCTCGTTGCCCGGCAATGCATGCCGTTCGCGACGCACGTGAGCGAGATCGCCGTGCCCGGGCGAATCGTGATCGGCGAGAAAGCGATCAACATCACCACGCTCGAAACGCTTCGTCCGGGCGACGTCATTCTGCGCGCCGTGGCCCCCGAGCTCGGCGCGCTGATCAAGCACGAACGCGCATCGGTGCGCATGCAGGTGGTCTGGGGGCGCTTCAGCACCCGGCAGCTGCGCGCGCGCGCCGATGTCAATCACGATTCACTTACCCTGACCGAGGACCCCACGATGAGCCACGAAATTCAATACGGCGCCCCCCTCACCGACTCGATCGACAGCCCGGTCGAAATCAGCAATCTCGATCTTCCGCTGAAGCTCGAAATCGACACGGTATCGCTGCCTGTCGCGCAGCTCTCCGCGCTGCGCGCGGGCTATGTGCTCGAGCTGCCCACGCCCGTGCCCGATGCGCGCGTGCGTCTCGTCACGTACGGGCAGACCATCGGCTTCGGCGAACTCGTGAGCGTCGGTGACCATCTCGGCGTGCGTCTTACCCAACTCTCGCAAAGCCATGGTTCAGTTTAGCGATATCACCGGGCTGCTGATCACGGTCGTCGCGATCAGCCTGATCCCGTTCGTTGCGATGGTGGCGACGTCTTACGCCAAGATCGTCGTCGTGCTGGGGCTCTTGCGCAACGCGCTCGGCGTGCAGCAGGTGCCGCCGAACATGGTGCTCAACGGCATCGCGGTGCTCGTGTCCGCCTACATCATGGCGCCGATCGGCATGCAGACCATGCAGACGATGCAATCGATGCATCGCGCGCCCGGCGGCGATTCGGCGGCGGTCGTGCTCGATGTGTTCGATGCGGGCAAGGAGCCGTTCCGCGCATTCCTGAAAAAGCACGCTCACGAACGCGAGAAGCGCTTTTTCGTGCGCTCCGCGTCGGTGATCTGGCCGAAGGACATCGCGGCGAAGGTCCGCGAGGACGACCTGATCGTGCTCGCCCCGGCCTTCACGCTCACCGAGATGGCCGACGCGTTCAAGATCGGCTTTCTGCTGTACATCGCGTTCATCGTCGTCGATCTCGTCATCGCAAACGTGCTGCTTGCGATGGGCCTGAACCAGGTCCAGCCGACGAACGTCGCGATTCCGTTCAAGCTGCTCTTGTTCGTCGTGATGAACGGTTGGTCCACGTTGATCCACGGCCTCGTCATGACTTATCGCTAAAGGCGCGCCATGGATACCGATACGCTCGTTCGCGTCACCACCCAAGGGCTGTTGCTGTGCCTGTACGTCTCGATGCCGGTGGTCGTGGTCGCCGCGCTGTCCGGCCTCGCGATCTCGTTCATCCAGGCCATCACGTCCATGCAGGATCAGAGCATTTCGTACGCGGTCAAGCTCGTCGCCGTCACCGTGACCGTGCTCATCATAGGCGGCTGGGGCGCCGCGGCGATCGCGCGCTTCGCCAATGAAGTCGTCACGCTTGCGGTGCCGTCTTGACGACCCGCATCAATCCACAGAATCATCACGCCGAGCAGCTCGCGCAGAACACGCAGGCTCGAGAGACGCACATGCAGGGCGTGAAGCTGCACTCGAAGTTTCAGCACATCAAGGCGCAGAAAGCCGCGTTCTGGCGGAACAAACGCTTTGCCGCGGCACATCACAAGCCGCCATCGGCATCGGCGCAAAAGCTCTTGCGCCAGCTCGGCCAACGGCCGCAGCCGGGGCAATTCGCGAAATCGCGCGGCAAGGATGCGGCCAAGGAAAGGCCCAAGCATGAGCATGAGCACGAGGATGGCGCGCACGAGCAGAAACATCAGCACGAAAACGAGCACGAGCAGAAACATCAGCATGAGCACGAGCACGGGCAAGGCCAGAGCCACGATGACCAGCACGGCGACGGGCGCGGTCAATCGCAGCAGCAGGCGCCGCGCGACGGTCAGCAACGCGAGCGCCGCGAGAAGCAGGCCAAGTTCGCAATCAAGATCGTGAAGACGAAGCGGTCCGTCGCAGCGCCGGCTGACCTGCAGGCTATCGCCGAGCAGCATCTCGGTTCACCGGATCAGCGCAAAGTCCTGGCCGCCGCCTATGCGAGGGCTGTCGTGCGTCTTTCGATGAAGAGCGAGCTCGGGCCGCTGCTCGCGCCGATGCTCCTGCTCAACATGACTTCGCCCGCGGTGCTCAAGCGCAACCTTGCACGTTTGCGCGCGCACAGCACGAGCACGCTCGCGCTCGGCACGCTTGTGGCGGGCAAGGAGGCGGTCACGGCGGGCCTTGTCGGCCACTCGCTCGACATGACGCTCGCGCGGCAGCGCTTCGGCATCGCGTATACGGACGACGACCAGTCGCTCGCCATGGTCAAGGAGCGGCTGATCGACGCGCTCGCCGCCATGCCGGAAGCGGCGGCCGCCGCGGCGGCCAAGCGTGCGCCGATCGCTTCGGAAAAAGCTCAAGAAGTTCGCGCGGCGCCAGGTGCGCCCGGCGCCAAACCCTAAACTGAGCTTAACGGTCGAGCGGCAAGCGACACAAAGACGGACACACGGAAATCACGAACATGAAAGCCCTTCGCGTACTGACAGGCATCCATGCCGGCGCTCAGGTCCGGCTGACGAGCGGCACCTACCGCGTGAGCGCGGCCGAGGACGCCGACGTCTGCATCAGCGACTGGCAGGTCGACGAGCTCTCGCTCCGCATCGATGAAAACGGTGTGACGCGGCTCTCTCCGGGCTACGGCGGTGAGGTGCTGGTGGCGGATTTCGTCGCGGTGCCGTTCGGCGATGTCGTTTTCTGCGTCGGCCCGGACGATACCGAGTGGCCCCGCGACCTGGATCTGCTTGCCGGCTTGTGGAAGACGGCGGAGCCCGCGACGCCCGAAGCCGGCGAGGCAGCGCAACAGTCGATGACGGACGATGAACACGCATCGCACGAAACGCTGCTGCCGCTCACGGCACGCAGGGTGACATGGCGTACCGCGGCGGTCGCGCTCGCCTGCACCGCGGGAATCGGCGCGCTGATGACGGCCGGCGTGATGCTCGCCGGCACACAGACGAGCGAGGCCGCGAGCGTGAAGGTCGACACGAATGCGCTCTCGAAGGCGCTCGACGAAGCGCTGCACCGTGAGGGATTCGCCGATCTCTATTCGAGCTCGCGCGGTGGCAGCCTTGTGGTGCGCGGCATGGTGTCGAGCCCCGACGAAAGCGCGAAGGTGCAGCGAATCATGGACGGCATCGCGCGGGGCAAGGTGCGTCGGGAATACGACGTCGCGCAGCAAGACATCGACAACATTCAGCAGTCGCTTGCCGGCATGGGCGCCGCTGTGAGCTATGCAGGCCACGGCGTGTTCCAAGTAACCGGCAACGTGCCGTCGATGACGGACTTCCGCGCACGGATCGCCGAGGTGCGCGCAGACCTCGACAGCAACGTCAAGCGTCTGGACGTCGACGTGAAGGAAGCGCGGCTGCCGGTGCCGGACGCCGAATACACGGAGGTGGTCGCCACCGACGCGCTGCGCTACATCGAAACGCCGGACGGCACGAAGCACCTGTTCGCGACGACCAGCGGCAATGACCACACGAACTGAACGATTGATAAAGAGAGAAACCGACATGTACGACGCATTGTTGCCCATCGCACAGGATTTGAACGCACTGGACGCGACGCTCGCCGCGCCCGACAGTCAGCAACGGATTGCGCGCATCGCAACGGCATTCGACGAGACCGCGCGGCGCATCAGCACGGCCACGCAAACGGCGGCCGACGACCGCGAGCGCATCGAGCTGCAAAAGCTTTATCGCGGAATGATCGCCGCGCGGCGCATCGTGCTGACGCTTCACGAACGCTACAACATGCGCAATGCCGCAATGTGACGCGCGGGCAACGCCGAAATGCGGCCCGCGCGGCCGCGACGCAGGTTTGCAGTTGCAGTAACCGGTTGTGATCCAACCGTTTCGGAACCAGAGGGTATTTTCGCCTGACGGTTCTTTATTGGAAGCTTCATTCACCAGCCGTACTTTTACTTCAACTTTGATAGGAGAAAGACCATGTCCGATACCGCCATCAACGGTACCAAAGAAGCTGGTTCGACCGCCGCCAACTATATCGGTCAAATGCAACAAATGGCCGATCAGAACAACGCGATGACGATGGCCTCCATGCAGATCAACATCCAGCAGCAAATGACGTCGGCACTCGCCTCGGTCGGCAACAACGGCGCGAAGAACATCGCCGACGCCGCGAAGGGCCAGTAAGCCGCATCGATTTGAAGTGTTGGTACGCGTCGGCACCGAGGCGGGCAGCAGCCCTCCCGTCTCCGTGCCCCGCTTTTTTTTCACCCCCCGTTGTAGCAACTTCAGACCATGAGCAGGGAACGTTTCGAAGCGCTGATTCACGAGATTTGCGGGGTCGTCGGTTTGCCCGATGCCCAGTATGTCGTCGAGACACAGACACTCGAAATCGAAGGCTTCGACGTGCGTCTCGATCATCACGAGACCGACCCGGACGCGGTCTATGTCTGCTTCCACTACGGCACGGTGACGGCAGGGCGAACGCTTGTCGTTTTCCGATTGCTGCTCGAAGCCAATCTGCTCATTTATGCACAGGATCAGGCGCAGATGTGTCTGAACTCGGACACCGGCGGCATTGTGCTGCTCGTGCGCGTGCCGCTCGGCCCGGACATCGACGGCGAGTACGTGGCCGAACTCTTCACGCACTACGCCGAACACGGCCGCTATTGGCAGACCAACATTCTCGAATCGCCGGATGCGATGTTCGAAGGCATCGCCTCGGGCAACTATCTCTGGCTGCGCGCTTGAGCATCTTTTTGAGCGTTTGAGCGCATGAGCGTTTGGGCTCGGCCGCACATTGCGCGACCGTCGCAGCGAGAACCCTCGCTCAAGCGGCGATGCGCGGAATCAGCAGCACCAGACGTTGCCGCGCGCGCGCATCCGCCGTCTCCGCAGGCGACGAAATCACAAGACACTCGCCAGGCGCAACATGCTCGTCCAGCAGCCGATGCCGGCGCGCATCGTCGCCGCGTCCCAGTTCGACACGCAAGCCGATTCCTCCCGTCGGCGCGGCGGCCATCACCGTCGGTACCACCGAGAGCCACAGGTCGAGCGACGCATCGTCGGGCAGGTCGTCGTCATCGCGGCGCGCGAGGCGCGCCTCGTGCCGATCGACCACGGCCGGCGCGCCATCCAGCGTGAGCGCCGTGCGCGACACCTCCACCTGCGCGCGCCGGTCTTTCTTGAGCGCATCGAGCCGGGCAAGCAGCGCGCGCCCGCCATCGACCGCAATGCCTACGCCGGCGTGCGTGCCCGGCGTTGTGCCCGGCGGTGCGCTGGCGGCCAGCGAGGACGGCAAGGCGGAGCCAAGCGCCGCGAGCGCATCGGCATCGACATCCACGACCCACGTCTCGAGCGAGACGAGCTGGGGCCGCACATCGAAATCGGATACCAGCGCGGCATCGGCGTCGATCCGCTCGGGCTTGTCACGAATGAGGACCGAGTTCGTCACCGCGTCGGCTTCGATGATCGGCAGCGGCGCATCGAACTCGAGCGTCTGCTTGCCGTGGGTAGCCGCATCGTTCGTGCGGCCCGGCGCGTGTCGATCGAAGCGCCGCCGCAACAGCGTCGCCGCGCCCGGCACGGTAAGGGTGCGCCCGGCGATCACGCGGGTCTCGTCAGCGGCGTTCGCGACATTCAAGCGAATGACACGCACCGTCGTGCGCACGCGCTTGCGCGCATCGCCCTCGAAACGCCGCGCCGCGACGCGCACGCGCTCGACGTAGGAGCCCGGCCCCTGAACGATTAGCGTTTTGGCCGCTTCGTCGAGCTCGAGCGGAAAATGCGCATCGCTCACGCCCGCTTTCTCGAGCGCGGCGCGCAAGGCGGGAGCCGAGAGGTAGTTCGGCCGTATCGCGATGCGCGTTTGCCCGCTCGCGGGCGACACCTGCAGCACCGCGCCGTCGTAATACCAGAGGAGTCCATACGATTTGGCGAGCGTCTCGAGAAAGCGCTCCGGCGGCATGACGAAACGGCCGCTCACGACGCCTTCGATGCGTCCGTCCACACGCAGGGCGAGGTGCTGTCCCGCGGCGAAGACGCTGAGCGCGTCGTTGATGCTGCTGCCGTTCGTCGAATACACGACGCGGTTGCTCGCCCACTCGACGTTGGCGCCATAGGCGTGCGTCGCCGCCACGAACGCGCCGGCGACGACGGGCCAGCGCAGGGGCCAGTTCAGAGGCCAGTTCAAAGGCCAGTTAAGGAGCCGGTTGATGGTCCGATTGATGGGCCGGCGCCGCAGCCGCCGTGCAAGCAAGCGAATGCTCGGTGCGCTCATTGCGGTGCCCCCGAAGACGAAGCGTCTGCATCGGGTGCATCCACGTCGGGCTTGAGCGTGAGCCGATAACCGGTGGCATACACCGACTGCACGTTCCAGCCGACACCGGCCGCTTTCAAGCTTGCCCGCAGCCGGCTCACGTACATGTCGACGGAACGGCTTTGCACGGCCGCGTCCCAGCCCCACACCACGCTCATCAAATCCTGGCGCAGCACGACCGCGCCCATGTGCCGCGCGAGGTGCCACAGGATGTCGAACTCCTTCGTGCCGAGCTTGTGCGCCACGCCTTCGGCCACGAGCGAGCGTGCCTGCTGGTCGAGCACACAGTCTTCGACGAACATCTTTCGCCCTTGCACGTTCATCGGCGCGAAGCGGCGCAAGAGCGCACGCGCGCGCGCAAGCAGCACCTGCCGGTCGAACGGCTTCACGAGATAGTCGTCCGCGCCGGCGTCGAGAATGCGCACGATGTCGGACTCCGCCGAATGCACGGTCTGGAAGATGACGGGCATCGTCGATTGCGAACGGCCGCGAATTTTCTGCAGCAACTTGTCGCCGGGGATACCGGGCAGATCCCAGTCGAGGATGGCGAGATCGGCCCAGTGCTCGGTGAGGTACTGCTGCGCTTCCAGGCCGCTATGAAAAGCCTCGACGTGGTAGCCCTCGGCCTTCAGCCACGAGTTCATGAGCGCGTGGTGCGCGACGTCATCCTCGACGAGCAAGATACGTATGGGTCTGCCTGCCAGCGATTTCATCGTCAAACTTCAAACCTTGATTAGTGTGTCGATTGGAGTTAGCGCTTTAGCGCTTACTCCAATCCCATGCAAAGCCTTACTCCAGTCCCATGCAAAGCCTTACTCCGATCCCATCCGCGCCCCGCTCAGCCGGTTCGCGCCGCGCGCAGCGCCCGGTCCGCATCGCCGAGCGACGCGAACGCGGACGTTGCCGCGGCAGGATTCAGGCACGGCAGCCGCAGCACGAACGTCGTACCGCCGTGCGCGTTCAACTCGGCGTAGAGCGCGCCGCCGTGCAACCCGACGATCTGCACGGCGAGCTTCAATCCGAGGCCGAAGCCTGTGGCCGTCTTCTTGCCGAGCTGCTCGAAATCGGCAAGCCGCACGCCCTCGACGAGGCCCGGCAACCCACCTGCGCGATCGTTGACGACCACTTCGGCGAAGCGATCCACGTGACGCAGCGACACCGTCACGGCCTCGCCGCGCGGCGAAGCGCGCACGGCATTGTCGATCACGTTCTGAATCGCGCGCGCGACGAAGTTGCGCATGCCGCTCACCCAGACCGGAGAGTTATCCGAGAGCCACAGTTGCAGCGCGACCCCGCAATAGACCGCGGTGACTTCGAGCTGCGAGATGATCTGGCGCAAGGTCGCGCGCAGATCGAACCGCTTGAAATCGCGTGCGTGCAGATGTTCCGAGACCGACGTGAAGATGAATTGCTCGCCGAGCGAGAGCACATAGCGCGCGAGCTCGGTGATCTGCCCCATTCCGCCGCAGCGCTCGAACGCCTCCGGGTCGCTCGCGTCGAGCTGCGTGAGCGCGCTGATCGAATTGAGCGGCGAGCGCAGGTCATGCAGCAAGAAGCGCAGCGACATCGCGCGCTCGTCGAGCGAGCGCGCAAACGGCGTCACGTCGGTCACGGCGATCACCGAGCCGGCCGCGCCCGCACCCGCGGCACCCGCCTGAAGCCACAGCGTCGTTTCTTCGTCGATGCGCAGATCGCGTCCCGCTCCGAGGTCGCTGTGGCGCAGCACTTCAGTCATCCCGAAGCGCTCGCTCAAGGCCGCGCCGAAATCGACGCCAACGGGCAGCTCCATTCTCAGCATGTGCAGCGCGCGTGCGCTCGCATGAACCACGGAGCCCGCGCCGTTGAGCGCGATCACGCCGCACGGCAATCCTTCCAGGAGGGCGCGCGTGCGGCGCGTCTCGTCGTCGGACATACGCTGATCGGACTCCACGGTGGGCTCCTCGCTTGGTCGCCGGCGCGGCGGTTACGGTGAAATGACGCGCGGCGACAACAGGAACAGCCGCTCCATGTGGCTCTTTTGGCGATTGTCGGTCCGAAAGAGCGCGCCGATCAACGGAATCTTCGAAAACCCCGGCACCCCCGTGACGCCGTTCGACGAGCTGTCCGCGCGATAGCCGGCGATCAGGAGCGCCTCGCCTTCGTCAATGAACGCCTGCGTGTTGATCGTGCTGTTCTGGATCACCGGCAGGTTGCCGACCGTCTGCTGCGTCAGTTCACCGTCCTCGATGGCGACGTCGAGCTTGATGCGCGTGTGGCCTTCTTCTTCCACGACCATCGGCAAGACTCGCAGCGACATGCCGGTGGAGATGCTGTACAGATCGCCGGACGTATAGCCCTGCACGGGCACGAAGAATTGCGTCTTGCTGTCCATCACTGCTTCGATGTTGTTCAGCGTGACGACCTTCGGGCTCGCATCGATTTTCGCCGATTGATTTTGCTGAAGCGCGGAGATGCGCGCCATCAGATACCGGCCCGCGTCGCCGAGCACCGCGGCAACCGACGCGCCCACGGGGCTCGCGGCGGCGAGCACGCCGCCCGGCAGCGTCGTGTTGCCGAAGCTCTGGCTGAGCTTTCCGTTGTAGGTGTTCTGCGTCGTGCCGGTGCCGGTCTGCACGTCGACGTGGCTGTTGTGCGCCGTCCAGTCGACGCCGAGCTGGCGCAGCGCATCGTCGTCGATCTCGATGATGTGCGCTTCGATCTCGATGAGTTGAGGCTTCACGTCGAGGCGGTCGATGAGCGTGCCGTATTGCCCCATCCGATCGGCGGTGTCGCGGACCACCACGGAGTTCGTGCGCTGGTCCGCGACGATCACCGGCAAAGTATCGTCGGTTGCGCTCGCTGCGGACGCGCTTGGCGGCGGCGGCTGGCCGACCGCCGCGGCGACAGCGGGCGACGGCTGGCCAGTCAGGCCGGCGAGCATACCCTTGCCTGCGGACCCGCCCGGCACAGGCGGCGGCACGTACGGGCCGTTATAGGAATTGCCGTTCACGTCGCCGATCGGCGTGGCGCGGGTGACGCCGCCGCTCGGACGGCCTTCGCCATTGCTCGACTTATCCGCCCCTTTCTGCGTGTGCTGCGGATGATAGATCCCGTTGAGCACCGCCACGACGCCTTGCAACGTCACCGGCTGCCCGTCGATGGCCACCGTTCGATCTTCGGCCCACGCATGGTGCAGGGGAAACACGCGAACCTGCGTGCCCGCGCTGTGCGCGGCATTGGTGTCGAGCCGGTCGGCGACCGCGGTGACCATCTGCACGTAGCGCGGCGGGCCGCTCACGAGCGCGGTGCCCTGGACGGTGTCGTAGACGATCGGAAAGCGCTCGTCGGAAACGTGCATGCGATCGAGCATGTCCCTGAGCCCCACGGTGTCCGCCGTATCGAGCTTGACGAGCGTGCTTTGCATTTCCGACGCGGCGACGATATCGAGCACCTCGCCGTCGTAGTACCAGACGAAGCCGAACGAAGACGCGAGCGTGTCGAGAAAGCGCCGCGGCGGCAAGTGGAATTTTCCGCTCACGTTGCCCGTCACCTCGTTCGCGATACGCGTCGGGATGCCCTGGCTCGCGCCGAAATCGCGCAATACGTCCTTGATATCTTTGCCCTGCGCCTCGTAATCGACGACCGAGGATTTCCAATGCACCGTTGCCGCATAGGCATGAGGCGCGATCGCGCTCAATGCGAGCGACGCGGACACGACGGCCGCGCCCAATGTTCGAGTCCACCTCATGACGACCTGCCGGAAAGTGAAGATTGCCGTTGCAAACACGTGTTCGTTCGACACGTTGACGATATTTTCATGTGAGAATTTCGCACCGTTTTCCTACTTACTCTCGAAAGGCTTTGACGATGAACGCTCCGACTTTTGAACGTCGCGACCTGACGCGCGAGATTCTCGATCTGATCGATTTGCGTCAGACGTTCACCGACATTCACATCGAGCAGGACCGGCCGATCATGATCAAGGCGCCGCGCGGCTGGCTCGCCGTCGGCGAAGAGCCGGTGCTCTTCGACGAAATGCTGCCGACGCTCGCCTCGATCGAGCCGGATTGGGAAACGCTCTTGCAGCGCGGCGCGATCGACCGTCCGTTCGTGCTCACGCGCTGCCGTCTGCGCTGCAACATCTACCGCACGAGCGGCGGCCGCAAGCTCGTCATCTCGTTGCGCCGCCTGCCGCTGGAGCCGCTGGCGCTCGACAAGCTCGGCCTGCCCGCGTACGTGCGCTCGATGATCGACAGCCCGAAGGGCCTCATCTTCGTGACCGGCCCGACGGGCTCGGGCAAGACCACGACCATCGCGTCGATGCTCGATCACATCAATCGCACCCGCCACAGCCACATCATCACGATCGAAGAGCCGATCGAATACGAGCTCGAGAGCCGCACGTCCATCGTCTCGCAGCGCCAGGTGCCGACCGACACCCCGAGCTTCTCGGCGGGCCTGCGCGAAGCGCTGCGGCAGAGGCCCGACGTGATCATGGTCGGCGAAGTGCGCGATCCCGAAACCGCGGAAACCGCACTGCAGGCCGGCGAATCGGGCCACCTGGTGCTCGCGACGATGCACACGAGCAGCGCGGTCGGCACGCTCACGCGCCTCTTGTCGTTCTTCCCGCCCGATCAGCGCGAACGCTACGCGGCGTCGCTCGCGAATTCGCTGATCGGCATCGTCTGCCAGTGCCTCGTGCCGACGGAAGACGGCGAAAACCTCGTGCTGGCAAGCGAGCTCTTGTTCAACCACAACCAGCAAGTGAGCCCGATGCTCACCGACCCGACGAAGCTGCCTTTTATCGCCGAGCTCATGAAGCGCAAGGAAGACAACATGTCGCGCGTCTTGAACGATCACCTCGCGAGCCTCGTTGCCAAGAACCGCTGCACGTCGCGCGATGCGCTGCGCGTGACGTACAACCGGATGGAGCTGCACGAGATGCTTCAGACAGTCTCGCCGCGCTGAACGCGCACCGCCGCCCCCCGCCAAGCGCCGGGGGGCGTGCCACGATGAACGAACCGGCGAGATCGACGATTTCACTCCGAGCCTCAGTAATAGGTGCCGATCGACCATCCCGCCGCGATCGGCGTATTCCAGATCGTCTGCCCCGACTCGCCGCAATAACTGCTCTTCCACGGCGTGGAGATCACGCTGTAGGTCGCCCAGTTCGTCGTCACGACGACGTAGTAGTTTCCGGCCAGACCGGCCTGGGCCAACGTGTTGTTGATGCCGCCTGAATCGTCCCTGAGCGTCGGGCCCTGGCTTTCGGTGTGCGCAAGTACGTTGTGGTTGCTGTCGAGCACGTCGACGGTCTGCGACATCTGCGCGAGCGCGCCCCAGGGCCCCGAACACGATCCATCGTTCATGTGCGCCCACGACGCCCCGACGATGATGCCCGGCTTCGTGAGCGTGATCGGCACCGTGTAGGCGTAGGAGAACGTGCCGTTGGCCGCGTTGTGGGTGAACGGCGGGGCATAGTAGTCCCCCCCCGGCGGCGAGGAGCACTGCGGATAGTCGCCCGCACCGGGCGACGCCATGATCATCGTGCAGCCGGTTAGCGACGTGCCAGGCTCGACCTGCGACTGCGTCTGCCACGTGCCGTTCTGGCACGACAACACGCGGCCGGCGGCGTTCGCGGATATCAGCGTCGTGCTCGCCTCGGCAGGTGCGCAGGCGCTGCCCACCGTGTTGGTGTTGCCGACCGCGAGATTGCCCTCTTCGTCCACCGCGAGTGCCTGCCAC
>DASZGN010000010.1:0-7370 GCA_035938775.1 Trinickia sp. | reverse complement strand
GAGCTTGATCTTGAGCCACGTCGCCGACCAGAAGCAGACGACGCCCGCCACCACGCCGATCACGAGCGCGCCGGCCACGCCGACGAAGCCCGATGCCGGCGTAATCGCCACGAGGCCCGCCACCGCACCCGACGCGATGCCGAGCGCCGACGGCTTGCCCTTCCCGATCCATTCGGCAAACATCCAGCCGAGCGCGGCGGCAGCCGTTGCGATTTGCGTCGTGAGCATCGCGAAGCCGGCACGGCCGTCAGCCGCCACCGCCGAGCCCGCGTTGAAGCCGAACCAGCCCACCCACAGCATCGCGGCGCCCATCAGCGTCAGCACCAGGTTGTGCGGCGCCATCGGTTCGCGACCGTAGCCGACGCGCTTGCCGAGCACGAGCGCACACACGAGGCCCGCGACGCCCGCGTTGATGTGCACGACCGTGCCGCCCGCGAAGTCGAGAATGCCCGCGGCGGAGAGCCAGCCGGTCGACTCCCAGACCATGTGCGCGATCGGCGAGTAGACGATGATCGACCACAGCGCCATGAAGGCGAGCATCGCCGAGAACTTCATGCGATCGGCAAATGCACCGGTGATCAGCGCGGGCGTGATGATCGCGAACGTCATCTGATAGACGAAGTACACGGACTCGGGGATCGTCGTGGCGAGGTGGCTGACCGTGAGCGTCGTCGCCTTGTCGCCCTTGACGTAGTTCATCCCGGCAAGGAACACGCGAGAGAGCCCGCCGATGAATCCATTGCCCGGCGTGAATGCAAGGCTGTAGCCGATCACCGTCCAGAGCACCGTGACGACGCAGGTGATCGCGAAGCTCTGCATGAGGGTGGCGAGCACGTTCTTCTTGCGGACCATGCCGCCGTAGAAGAGCGCGAGGCCCGGGATCGTCATGAACAGCACGAGCGCGGTGGACGTGAGCATCCACGCCGTATCGCCCGAGTTGATCTTCGACGAGTCGACGGAGAAGGGCGCGGTCGGTGCCGCGGGCGCGGCGGCGGCGGACGCGGCCGAAGCGTCGGGGGCCGCGGCGGCGGATGCCGCGCTCGCTTGCGCGGCGGCCGCGGGCGCGGAGCTTTCGGCAGGGGCGGACGCTGACGGTGACGCCGATGCTGCGGCGGCACCGGACGCTTCATCCGCGAGAGCGGCTCCGAGGCCGACGCCGAGCAGCGAAGCGGCCATCGCCAGGGACATCAATAGTTTGCGCATGTTTCGATTTCCTCTTATCGCTATGTCTTCGATTTACAGGGCGTCCGCGCCGGTCTCGCCGGTGCGAATCCGGATCACTTGCTCGATCGGCGTGACGAAGATCTTGCCGTCGCCAATCTTGCCGGTACGTGCCGCGCGCTCGATCGCTTCGATCGCCTGCTCGACGATGTCGTCCGAGACCGCGGCCTCGATCTTCACTTTCGGCAGGAAATCGACGACGTATTCGGCGCCCCGATACAGCTCGGTGTGCCCCTTCTGACGCCCGAACCCCTTCACTTCAGTCACCGTGATGCCCGAGACGCCGATCGCCGACAACGCTTCGCGTGCCTCATCGAGCTTGAACGGCTTGATGATTGCGGTAATAAGCTTCATGAAAGTCCTCTTTTTCGTTGCGAATTCGTGCTGCCCTGCAGGCGAGACGCGCCGTCCACGGGGCCACACCGGTGACTGGGGCCGGCGACCCTCGCGCCGGCTGGTGCGGGCCAGTCAAAGCAACTGGCGTGCCATGGTCGCGCTGGCCGCCTCCAAGAAGGCACCGCAACGCAAGGCGGCTTTTGCCTCTGCCTAACGGCCAACGCGGGGCCAACGCGGGCCGGCGCGCTGGCGTGGCACATCGAACGTTGCTAGAGTGTTCACATGTTCCGCACTAGAGGACACGCACCAATCGCGTTCACGCGCGCATGACATCCGCTTAGCGCACGCACCACGTTCGCTCATTCATGCGTTGCAATCGCGAGTCGCCACATCAAGCTGCACATTTTTTGTGCACCCAAGGGGAATTAACATGAAACAACCGAACGACCTCTTTCAGGACTTTCAGGCGCGCGTGAGCGACCTGCTCAAGCACTCGCCGGCGAAAGACGTCGAGCGAAATGTGAAGGCGATGCTGTCGCAGGGCTTCTCGAAGCTCGATCTCATCACCCGCGAAGAATTCGAAACGCAGGCGCAAGTGCTGCTGAGAACCCGCACGCGGCTCGAGGAGCTCGAGCGGCGGGTGGCCGAACTCGAGCAGAAGCTCGCGGCGTCCCAAGCATCGTGAGTCCCACGTCGCGCACCCTCTGAAGCGCGGCATATCGAGCCCGGCAAGCGAGCCGTGAAGCTTTAACCGACGAAGGGTTTCTCGCGCGACTGGCGCGGCAGACCTTCACGACGGCGCCCTTGGGTAGCCGTCCGATCCTGGAGAAGACATGTCGCTTGCCGTGGTGCGCTCGCGCGCGCCGGCTGCCGGCCGCGCGCCTGAAGTTACCGTCGAAGTGCATCTCGCCAACGGGTTGCCGTCGTTTTCGATCGTCGGACTGCCCGATCTCGAAGTGCGCGAAAGCCGCGAGCGCGTACGCGCCGCACTCCAAAACTGCGGCTTCGACTTTCCCGTGCGACGCATTACCGTCAACCTGGCGCCAGCCGACCTGCCCAAGGAATCGGGGCGGTTTGACCTGCCCATCGCGCTCGGCATTCTTGCCGCGAGCGGGCAGATTCCCGCAGACTCGCTCGGAGAACGCGAATTCGCCGGCGAGCTTTCGCTGACGGGCGCGCTGCGCCCGATGCGCGGTGCCTTCGCGATGGCTTGCGGAACGGCCCGCAGCCACGGCACCACCGTGGCGGGTGGCTCGGTGGGCGCGCTCAGCTCGGGCGGGTTCGTCGACTCGCAAGCGGCTCACTTGGAGACGACTGAGTCGCGTTTTCAGGGCGGGCGCCCCTCGTCACGTGCGCACCCATCGCCGGAGCTCTACTTGCCGCTTCAAAGCGCCGGTGAAGCGGCGCTCGTGCCCGGCGTGGATGTCTATGGCGCGGCGGACCTGCCGTCGCTTTGCGCGCACCTTGCCGGCGCGCCCGACGGGCGGCTGCGGCCCGTCGCGCTGCCGAGCCTCGGGCACTTCGCGCCGGCCGCGCAGCCGGACATGGCCGACGTGATCGGCCAGCAGGGCGCGCGGCGCGCGCTCGAAGTGGCGGCGGCCGGCGGGCATCATGTGCTGATGGTCGGCCCGCCCGGCGCGGGCAAGTCGATGCTGGCGGCGCGCCTGCCCGGCTTGCTGCCGCCGATGAACGACGATGAAGCGCTCACGTCGGCCGCGTTGCTGTCGGCGAGCATGCTCGGGTTCTCGCCCGCGCAGTGGCGGCAACGGCCATTTCGCGCGCCGCACCATTCGTCGAGCGCGCCGGCGCTCGTCGGCGGGCGCAATCCGCCGCAACCGGGCGAGATCACGCTCGCGCATCTTGGCGTGCTGTTCCTCGACGAGTTGCCCGAGTTCGACCGCCATGTCCTCGAAACGCTGCGCGAGCCGCTCGAAGCCGGGCGAATCACCATTTCGCGCGCGGCGCTCCAAGCCGATTTTCCGGCGGCGTGCCAGCTCATCGCCGCGATGAACCCCTGCCCATGCGGCTGGCGCGGCGACCCCGGCGGCCGATGCCGCTGCACGCCCGAAATCGCCGCTCGCTATCTGCGCAAGCTCTCCGGCCCGCTGCTCGACCGCATCGACATCCAGATCGAGCTCCCCGCGTTGACGCCCGCCGAGCTCTCCGCGCGGGCGTGCGAGTCCGGGGAGCCAAGCGCTGCGATCGCCGAGCGCGTTGCGTTGGCGCGTGAGCGTCAGCTCGCCCGTCAAGGGAAGATGAATCGAGAACTGAGCGGCCGCGAAGCCGACGATGTGTGTCGCCTCGACGCCGCAGGCGAATCGCTGCTGCGCGAAGCGAGCGAACGCTTCGGGTGGTCTGCACGCGCTTACTATCGGGTGCTCAAAGTGGCGCGCTCGATCGCCGATCTGGCCGGTCACGGTATGCCGAGCGCCGCCCAGCTCGCCGAAGCCATTCAGTATCGGCGCGTTTTCGCTCAGGTTTGATGTCGAAGGCCGCGGCGGCCCATCGTTCTGTCCCTTTGTCGATAAGCGTACGCAAAATTAGCTGTCAAGACTTGACTTATGCACATAAGCCGTCCCTATCTGCTCAGACGGTCGTTTAAAGGAGGCACTGAAGGTGCGAGCCGCACCCCTTTGATTTTATTGAATTAATTTGCGTGCCAAGTTTGCGGGCAAGACAACTAAAAGCCCGCCCCACGGGCGTTGGCAGGGCACCGACGGTAGTTTTCAACAAAGTTGTCCACAGCAACTGTGGATAGACTAAAAAGCCCCGAAGAATCCTGGCATTAGCATCACTTCTTGCTATGGAACTTTCAGTCACCGAGAGCGTCTCCGCCGTTCTCGACTCGCCCCGACGGCAACCGAGCGTAATCAAAAAAGTTTGAACGACTGGAAAAACTGGTCGACCTGCTCCCGCGGCGGCTCGCGGCCGGCGATGATTGCCGCCTGGTACACATGTTTGCCGCGCGCGACGAGTAACGCGTGAATCGTCCTGTGTTCGCGCCCGGCGCCGGCGTTGCCGCTCACGTCGATTTCGAGGCCCGGCACCTGGCCGCCCGCCGCGAGCGGTATCTCCGTCGCTCGCGCGTCGGCGGATGCGCCGACGTTGCGCGCGAGCCCGGCACGCAGAAAGTCAAGCACCGCGCGCTGCAGTTGTGGGTCGTCGCTCGGCAACGCTATCGTGCCGACAGCAAACACTGCTTCTTGCGCATTCGCGGCACGCACGCGCATTCGCATCGGCGTGCCGGCTATGTCTAGCGCACGCTCGTCGAGGGTCGGCTTGGCCGGCAAGTCGATCGCATAGCCGGCGACGTTGTCGTTGACCGTGCGCCAGTTATAAGCCGGTGAACAGCCAGCGAGCAGCCAGCCGACACATGCGGCGCAAGCCGCAGTGCCAAGGGCCGCAGCCGCCGCACGGGTGCGACCATGCGCTGAATGGGCCACTCGGGCCAAATAGACCGCACACGCTACCCGCGCCGATGCCGCAAATCGGCGAATGACGGTTGGATGCATGGGAAAAGTCGATGAAGAAGATTTGAGTTCGCCGACGACGCGCATAACTGAGCGGTGCGCCGCCGGGGCTGTCTAAATGTCAATTATCCGTCACCGCGATAGCGTGCGCTGCCCCGCATCCGGCTCCATACCGGCCCACGCGATTGACGGTAAAATAGCTGCGCCGTTTTCCGCTCACGCGCGTTTGAAGGTGCAATCCATGAGTCAGACCCCCTCTTCCCCTGTGCGCCGCACGAGCACGTTGCGCAACGTCGCGCTTGCGATCGCTGCCGCCGCGATTGCCGTGGCCGGATATTTCGCGTTCGGCAGTGCCGAGCGTGTGCCCGATGCGACGTTCACGCTGCTCTCGGGTCAAAAGGTGTCGACGGGCGATTTGAAAGGCAAGGTTTATCTCGTCAACTTCTGGGCGACCGACTGCGAGACTTGCATGAAGGAAATGCCGCAGATGGTCGACACGTACAACCGCTTCAAGGGCCGCGGGCTCGAGTTCGTCGCCGTCGCGATGAAGTACGACGCGCCTATGTATGTCGTGAACTACGCGCAAACGCGCCAGTTGCCGTTCAAGGTCGCGATGGACGACGGCAGCGCGGCTACGCAATTCGGCAACGTCCAGTTGACGCCGACCACGTTCGTCGTCGACAAGAACGGCACGATTCTGAAACGCTACGTCGGCGAGCCGCAATTCGCCGAGCTCGATCAGTTGCTGCAAAAGGCGCTCGGCGCCTAAGCGCGGTACATCTTCACCAGGATGGGCGTGAAGCCCCGGCATTCATGCCGGGGAGGTAGAGCGCGTCGTGCGGAGCACGACTTCAACCGCGCTCGACCTGCCGCTAGCTTAATAGGGTCGCACCGCAACGAAAGAGCGCAAAAAAAACGGCCCGCACGTCGCGGACCCGGTCCTGGCGGAGCAACGACAGGCGGCGCACCTTCCGGCCAGTCCCGCCTTCACCCCATGTTGCGTTCGCGATTCAAGCTGGCGCGGCCTACATCACACTTTGGTCCGCAGCAGGGCCGTTTCCTGTCTTCTTTCGTCGCCGTCACCAAGGTTTGGCAAAACGCCTATAATGATTGGGCATATTGCCGACGGAGAACACCATGACTATCGTTTCGTTCAAACCGACTGGAGCGGCCGATCCGCGACGGGCCGAGTTCAACATGCTCGAGGAGCTGCTGGACGCCCGGGTTCAGTCCGGCGAGGATCTCGCAGAGATCGCGAACGCGCGCGTGGACGTTGCCGTCATCGACCGGCTGTCGGAGCGCGGGCTAAAGGTGGATGAGCTCTCATTCATCATCCCCCGACGCACCTTGACGCATCGCCGTCAGCATCATGAGCGACTGTCGACGGACGAGTCCGACAAGGCAATCCGACTCGCAAAGATTCTTGCTCAGGCCACGGCAACCTTCGGAGATCCGGACAAGGCGATGACGTGGCTCAGAAAAGGTCAGGCGCGCTTCGGCGGAAAGTCTGCGCTCGATATGGCTAGCACGGAACACGGGGCACGTCTCGTGGAGGAAGCGCTCGTCCAGATCGACGAAGGTTACTTTGCCTGATGGTCCTCTGGAGAGTCAGCAACTACGCGGATCTGAAAGGTGTCGGTGGGCTCCGCGCTCCGGGACGATGGCACTTCGCCGGTCAGCCCGTCGTCTACCTGGCCGAACACCCGGCTCTGGCACTCCTCGAAATACTTGTTCACATGGAGATCGCGAGCGTGGGCCAGTTACCGGACGGCTACCAATTGTTGCGGGTACAGGTCGGTGATGACCTGCCGATAGCCGAGATCGCGGATACCGATGTGCCTAGCGACTGGCGACAAAATCCAGAATGGACCCGAGGGGCTGGCACGGAATGGCTGCAGACGGAGACGACTGCGGTGCTGAAAGTGCCGAGCGCGGTTGTGCCCTTCGCTCACAACTTCCTTTTGAACCCTGCGCACCCGGCGGCTGACGCGGTGCAGATCGTCGACGCCATGCACGTTAAGCACGACAGCCGGATCCTAAAGCTCCTGTCCCGCGGTTGACTGTTCATTCGAGCCATATCGGGCCCACTTTTTCTTGGCGTTCTGCCACCGCTCGCAGCGGCGCATCGCCAAGTAGTCGATCAGTCGGCGAATGGCGGCGTTGTGCGTTCCCAATGGGCGGCGGCCGCTCCACCTGTCAGCCTGCTTCAAACAGCGGCAGATCGTTGAGGGTTGTTTGATGCCTGCCGAGGTCAATCCTCTTGGATCACCGTGAAGGAGCGATGGGCACAAGAAGAATCGAGACCATATAAGACAATTCACTACTCCCCAAACTGAGTTCAGT
>DASZGN010000009.1:0-5355 GCA_035938775.1 Trinickia sp. | reverse complement strand
CTGGCCGAACGCCGAGGCACGCAGAATCGCTCGCAGCTGGGTGAGAAACATCTGCGGCTCGGACAAGCTCCAGCGAATCGCGCGCAGCCCCAGCGCCGGATTGGGCGCACTTTCGTAGCCGTCGGCCCCCATCGAATCGAGCGGCTTATCGGCGCCCACGTCGATCGTACGAATCGTCACCGGCAGGCCCCCCATCAGCTCCACCGCTTGCCGGTAAGCCTCGAACTGCTCTTCCTCCGCGGGCAGCCGGTCCTTGTGATTCATGAACAGAAACTCGGTGCGGAAGAGCCCGACCCCGACAGCCCCCGCCTCGACGGCCGCGCGCGCGTCCTCGGGCAATTCGATGTTCGCGCTGAGCGCGATTTTGGTGCCACAACGCGTTTGCGTCGGCGAGAACTTCAGCCGCTGCAGCTTCTTTTGCTCGAGCACCTTCTCGCTTTGCCGATAGGTGTACTCCTCGAGGACGATCGGCGCAGGGTCGACAATAACGATGCCGTGGTCGCCGTCGACAATGATCAGATCGTCCTGGCGAATGAGCGCGCTCGCATGCTGGACGCCGACTGCGGCCGGAATACCGAGGCTGCGCGCGACGATCGCCGTATGCGATGTCCGCCCACCGAGATCGGTGACGAAGCCCTGAAATGTTTGGGTCTTGAACTGAAGCATGTCGGCCGGCGAGATGTCGTGCGCGACCACGATCATCTCTTCGCTCGCGTGCGCATGCGCGCCGTCGACCAACGCTGCCGCCGAAGGTGCGCCTGCAAGCGCCTTCAAAATGCGCTCGACAACCTGCCGGATATCCGCTTTGCGCTCGCGCAGGTATTCGTCCTCGATGTCGTCGAAGTGACGCGATAGCCGCTCGAGTTGCTCGGTGAGCGCCCATTCGACGTTGTAGCGGCGCGCGCGCACGAGGTCCATCGTTTCCTGGACGAGCATGGCGTCGTTCAGGATCATTGTGTGGACGTGGATGAATGCGCCGACTTCGCTCGGCGCATCGGCGGCGAGGTCTTCGCTCAAACGTTCGAGCTCGTTGTGCACGGCCTGCAACGCCGCGCGAAAGCGCACGATCTCGCCTTCGATCTGCGGCGGCTCGACCAGATAATGATCGACATCGAGCGCTGCAGGCGCGATCAGATAAGCCCGCCCGATAGCGATGCCGCGTGATACCGGGATTCCATGCAGCGAGAACGACACGCGCACCTCCTCGAGTTGTGATGCCGCAGGCGATTGCCGCTGCAATGGGCGTGTGACCTTTGAGCGGCGATTATAAATTCCGGAGATGCCGCTGGCTGCATGCAGTGCAGCATTGATCGCAACCCGCGCAAGCCGCTGCCACACTTGCCTACGCCGATCGCGCGCCCCGCAAAAAAAAGCCGCGGCTCACCGCGGCGCGCGTGGCTTCGCGTTTTTTCGCGAGGTTCGCTAACGGTGCGAGCAGCCTCGCTTACTGCCCTTCGCCGAACTTGTCGGCGATCAGCTTGAGCAGAGCATCCATCGCCTCTCGCTCGTCAGGCCCTTCGGTTTCGATCGTCACCGTGCTGCCAATGCCCGCGGCAAGCATCATCACGCCCATGATGCTTTTCGCGTTGATGCGCCGCCCGCTGCGGGTCATCCAGATTTCCGACTGAAAATTGCCCGCGAGCTGTGTGAGCTTTGCGGACGCGCGCGCGTGCAAGCCGAGTTTGTTCACTATCGTCGTGTTTTGTTCAAGCATGTGCTGTTTCCGAAGGGCGAAGGGCAACAATGAAAGTGGGGCACCGCGCTCAGGAATCGGTCGGGTTCGAGCCCGCTTTGGGCGAGCCCGACGCGCTCGCCGCAGCGACGGGCACGCCCGGCGGCACGCATTCCCCGGGGCACGAGGCCGATGCCTCGGACGCAGGCGTGTGCGGCGCAATTGCGTGGATACCCTTCGTTGCGCCCGCGAGCGCCTTGTCGACAAGCGTCTCGAGCGGTGTCGTGCGATAGCAGACGGCCCGAACGAGCATCGGCAGATTGACGCCCGCCAGCACGCGCACGTCCGGCCGCGCCGCGAGCCGGCTTGCGATGTTCGCCGGCGTCGCGCCGAACATGTCGGTCAGCACGAGCGTGCCGTTGTCTTCGCGCAAGCGTTGGAGCTCGCTCTCGGCAAACGCACAGACTTGTGCCGGGTCGCAATCGGACGTCACGTCGATGACGCCGATGCGAGCGGGAAGCCCGCCATAAATATGCGCGACGCACTCTCTGAGCGCGGAGGCAAATGGCGCGTGCGCAATGATCAGGATACCTGCCATATCAATCTTGCAACGGGAAAGCGGCGCAAAGGGTCGAAACCTGGCGGCCGCTTCGCGCCGGGCTCGATCGGCCCCCGCCCGCCTATCGGAATGCGCGCCGCCGTTGGGGCCGTGACGGTACGGCGAGCCTTCACTGTCGACTGGGGTTAGCGCTTTAGCACTTACTCCAGTCCCATGCACAGCTGCCGTGCGATGCCCGGCACAGCGCTTGCCTGCGAGGCACCATCAAAAGCCCGAATTCGGCTTTTTTCGAAGACGGGCATTGTAGCAGGCCATTCTCGCGCGATTTCGGACGCGGCGCCCGCCCTTCGCCATCTGCCCGAGCGAGAGCCCGCTCAGCCGGCCGCGCGCTCGAGCGCGTCGATGAACATCGCGGCCACATCGAAGCCGGTCTGGTCCATGATTTCACGAAAGCAAGTCGGGCTGGTGACGTTGATTTCGGTCAGCCAATCGCCGATGACATCGAGGCCGACAAGCAGCAGCCCGCGCGACGCGAGTATAGGGGCAAGCGTCGTGGCAATCTCGCGATCGCGCGCACTGAGGGGGCGGGCGACGCCCACGCCTCCCGCCGCGAGATTGCCGCGCACCTCGCCGCCCTGCGGAATGCGGGCAAGCGAGTAAGGCACCGGCTCGCCGCCGATCAGCAAGATGCGTTTGTCGCCCTCGGCGATTTCGGGGATGAACTTTTGCGCCATCACCGAGCGCTCGCCGTCGTGGCTCAACATTTCGACGATCGAGCCGAGGTTCATGCCGTCGCGCGTCACACGAAACACGCCCATGCCGCCCATGCCGTCGAGCGGCTTCAGGATGACGTCGCCATGCTCGGCGTGGAACGCGCGCAGCCGCGCGGCGTCGCGTGTGACGAGCGTCGGCGCGACGAATTGCGGAAATTCGCCGATCGCGAGCTTCTCCGAATGGTCGCGGATCGTCTGCGGCTTGTTGTACACCCGCGCGCCCACGCGCTGGGCGAGCTCGAGCAGCCAAGTCGACGTGACGTACTCCATGTCGAACGGCGGATCCTTGCGCATCAGCACGGCGCCGAACGAAGTCAGCAACCGGTGCTCGTGCGGACCGCTCTCGTGCCACGGATGGCGATGCAAATCGGCCTCGTCGCCGACTATCGTGATGCGCCGCACGGTCGCTTCGACGTCGCCCGAGGTCCACGCGAGGTGCTTCGGCTCGCACGCATAGAGCGCATGGCCGCGCCGCGCGGCCTCGGCCATCATCGCGTAGGTGGAATCCTTGTAAATCTTGAAGTGAGCGAGCGGGTCGGCGATAAATAGGATGTCCATGAGGTACCTGGCTGCCCCGAAACGGGCTTTCTCGTTCGTAAAAGGATGCACGGCGGTACGTCCCGCCGTGTCCGCCCGCGTCTCGCGTTTAAACCGTGTCTTGCGTCAAACCGCGCCTCGCGTTTAAGCGTCAGACCTGGATCGCTTCAGGGTCCGTCTTCTCGAGCTCGACCGACGCCGCAAGCAAGCCGAGCCGCGCCACGACGCCATACATGTAAAACCGGTTCGGCGGCGCCGCGCCCGGCTTGGCGTGCGCATCGGGCAGCGCCGTGTGCTCGAACCCGAGCGGCACGAAATGCATGCCGGGCGCGTTGAGGTTCTGATCGCGGTCGCGGCTGCCGTGCACGCGGTAAAAGCCGCCCACAACGTAGCGGTCGATCATGTAGACGACGGGCTCCGCCACTTCCTCGCCAATGCGCTCGAACGTGTACACGCCTTCCTGCACGATCACGTCGTGCACTTGCAGGCCGCCTTTCGTCGCCGCCATCTTCGCGCGTTCGCCTTTGCTGAGGCTCGCCACTTCGGACGCGTCGTGCACCGTCATCACGCCGCGGCCGTCGGTGCCCGCGTCCGATTTGATGACAACATACGGCCTCTCGCTGATGCCGTATTCGCGGTACTTGCGCGCGATCTTCTTGAGCACGGCGTCGATCGCGTCAGCAAGCGCCTCTTCGCCCGTGCGCGCTTCGAAATCGACACCTTCGACGTGCGCGAAATACGGATTCACCATCCACGGATCGATCTCGACCATCTTTGCGAACTTCTTCGCCACATCGTCATAGCAGGCGAAGTGCGTCGACTTGCGGCGCACCGCCCACCCCGCATGCAGCGGCGGCAGCAGGTACTGCTCGTGCAGATTCTCGAGCACGGGGGGCAGGCCCGCCGACAAGTCATTGTTCAGAAGGATCGAACACGGATCGAAATTCTTCAAGCCGAGCCGCCGCGGCGTGCGCTCGAGCGGCTCGAGAACGATCTTCTGGCCATCCGCGAGGGCGATCGTGACCGGGCCGGCGATGTTTTCGTCAAGCGTGCCGAAACGGACGTTCAAGCCGGCTTGGCGCATGATCATTGCCAGGCGGGCGACGTTTTCCACGTAGAACGCATTGCGCGTATGGCGCTCGGGAATGATCAGGAGATTCTTCGCGTCCGGGCAGATTTTCTCGATGGACGCCATTGCGGCTTGCACCGCAAGCGGCAACACCTCGTTCGGCAGATTGTTGAATCCGCCCGGAAAGAGGTTCGTGTCCACCGGGGCAAGTTTGAAGCCGGCGTTGCGCAAATCGACCGAGCAGTAAAACGGCGGAGTGTGTTCCTGCCACTCGAGCCGGAACCAGCGCTCGATTGCCGGCGTGGCGTCGAGGATCCTCCGCTCGAGATCGAGCAAAGGACCGGTGAGCGCCGTAACTAGGTGCGGAACCATTGAAAACTCGCAGACGGGGAGTGAAAGATTGTAGAGCAATCGTCACGCCGATTTGGGGATGCTTTTGCCGTTTGCAAGGGGGCAACTACGGGGCGTCTATTGATCTGACTTCAGACAGACCGAGCTGTTTCGCCGGCCGCGCACGCTGTGAGAAGTCAGTGCGTCGCTGATAGCCAAGAAAAAGCCCGCCATGAAAGGCGGGCCAAAGTCGCTGCACTGAGCTACTGCTGGTTTGTTGTCGACCGGCTCAAAGGCCGGCTCGCTTATTCGACATGCTCGCCGTGCAACACCACGTCGAGGCCCTCGCGCTCTTCCTCTTCGGCCACGCGCAGGCCGATGACCAGATCGATGATCTTCAGGAGGACAAAGCTCA
>DASZGN010000008.1:0-6425 GCA_035938775.1 Trinickia sp. | reverse complement strand
TGACGTACTGCGCCGTCATGTCGCCGCCTTCCGCCGCCTTCTTGTACCAGTAGAACGCCTGCTTGTTGTCGCGCGGCGTGCCGCGCCCGTCGAGAAACTGGTTCGCCAGCGCGAGCTCGGCCTGCACGTGCCCCTGCTGCGCGGCCTTCGTGAACCATTGATGGGCCTCGGCCGGATCGCGCGTCACGAAGTCGCCGTCGTCGTACATCTTCCCGTACACGTACTGCGCGTGCGACATGTTGGCGTCGGCGGCTTTGCGCAACCATTTGCGACCTTCGTCGACATTGGCCGCCGTGCCCTCGCCGTTGAGCAGCATCATCGCGTAGTTGAACTGCGCGAGCCGACTGCCGCGCTCCGCGGCAGCGCGGAACTCCTTCAACGCCACGCCCATGTTGCCGGCGTTGTAGTCGGCAACGGCCGTCTGCGTGTCCGCATCGTCTTTGGCCGGCTTTTGCTTTTGCTTTTGTGCCTGCCCCTGCGCTTCCCCTTGCGCGGCCTCACTCGCAGCCCAGCCGCCGCAAAGTGCGAGCGCAACGAGCGCCCATGCCGTGATCGTCCGTTTGCTCACAACCTCACCTCCTGCAATGCTGTACGCGTGGCTCGAACGAGCCACATGACATCGGCGGCCAGCGCGATAAAACGAAAGCCTGCCTCTCGATACTGCCGTGCGCTCGCTACATCGAGCGCGAAAATGCCTGCTGCAACGCCCGCACGCTGCGCCACTTCGGCGATGCGTGCGATCGCTGCCTGCACATCGGGATGCTTCGCGTCGCCCAGGTGGCCGAGGCTCGCGGCCAGATCGGCCGGCCCGATGAAGAGGCAATCGACGCCGGGGGTTGCCGCAATCCGCTCGACCTCCTCTAGCGCACGAGCCGATTCAATCTGGACGATCGTCGCAATCTGCGCGTTGGCGGTTTGCACATAGTCGCGCCGGGCACCGAACGCGCCCGCCCGCACCACACCCGCGACGCCGCGCAGCCCATCCGGTGCCTCGACGCACGGATACTGCGTGAGACGCACCGCATGCGCGGCCTCCTCGGCCGATTCGATATTCGGAAACATGAGCGTACGCGCGCCAGCGTCGAGCACGCGCTTCACAAGCCACCCCTCGCGCGCCGGCACGCGGACGATGGGCTCCGTCGGCAGATGCGCGGCGGCGATCGCGCGCAACTGCGCGATCACGTCGGCCGAATCGTTCGGCGCATGCTCCATGTCGATGCAAAGCCAGTCAAAACCCGCGTGCGCGAGCGCCTCGGCGGCGTCGGCGCTACCGAGCGCAAGCCACAGGCCGTACAGCGCTTCGGCTTCCTTCAGGCGCAGTTTCAAGGGATTCGTTAACGCGCTCATCGACGCTCTCCTCATGCACGCTCAAAACGGGGACGAGCGGCTTTTCGGGCGGCTATGCGGCGACCGGCCTGTCTCGCTCCATGTTTATCGTCGGTCCGCCCGCGCCAATGCGCAAGCTGACCCCGCGGATCATACCCGGACATAATACGTGCCGGATGCCGTCGCTGGATGCAGTCAGAGCGTCAAGTCCGCGACGCCGGCCGAGGGGCGTTCGCTCCGCTACGCCGCTTAAGGGTTGCGCACCACGTCGGCCCAGCAGTTCGGCGTTTCGTAGAGCCGCACGTGCTCCAGCCGGAGATTGACGCCGTAATGCGCGTCGTAGACATGCGCGAGCGTATCGAACGCGATCGCCGCGAGATTTTCGACGGTCGGAACGCGCTCGAGCACCACCGTCTTGTGCTCCGGCATCGATTCGAGGAACGCGCGCACGCGCTCGTCGCCCTTATAGACGAGGAACGCGTGATCCCAGCGGTTCACGAGATGCTCCATCGCGAGCGACTTTACATCGGCGAAGTCCATCACCATGCCGCAATCGGGCGCGCCCTCGGTATCGACGACATCGCCCTTCAGCGTAATCTCGAGCACATAGCGATGCCCGTGCAGGTTGCGGCACTGGCTGCGGTGATCGGGGATGCGGTGGCCCGCGTCGAACTCGAGTTTTCGGGTAATCGTCAGCACGGCAAGGTCAGGGAATGTTCAAATACTTGTGGGTTTGCATCGACAGCCGCCATTGCGGATGGCGCTTGCACCATTCGATCGCGAGCCGCGTATTGACGTCGCGCGACGGTCCATCCATCGGCTGCACGAGGAAATATTCAAAGTCGAGCGAGGCGTATTCAGCCAGGCGCTGGTTGTCCTGCGGGATCACGACCTTCAACTCGTTGCCTTTCGTCACGACAAGCGGCGCGTCGGCCTTCGGGCTTACGCAGATCCAGTCGATCGACTCGAGCACCGGGAGCGATCCGTTCGTTTCGATCGCGATTTCGAAGCCGGCCGCGTGCAGCGCATCGACAAGCGGCTCGTCCATCTGCAGCATTGGCTCGCCGCCCGTGCAGACGACGAAGCGATGCGCTTCGTCCGCCGGCCAGAGCGATGCAATCTTCTCGACGAGCTCGGCCGCGCTCCGGTACTTGCCACCGTTTTCGCCGTCCGTGCCGACGAAGTCGGTGTCGCAAAAGCGGCATACGGCAGCGGCGCGGTCCTCTTCCCGGCCCGACCACAGGTTGCAGCCGGCGAATCGGCAAAAAACGGCCGGACGGCCGGCGTTCGCGCCTTCGCCCTGCAACGTGTAGAAGATTTCCTTGACCGCGTACGTCATTGCGCCTTTCCGTCTCATCTCAAAATCGGGCCGATCACCCCATGGCCACTCGCCACGCTCACCGTTCGAAGTTCGATCGTTCGTTCGGGTTCGCCCGTTTATGCGGTTCGCCCTTCGAGCGGGCTCGCCTGATCGAGCGGGCTCGCTGCCGTCACGCCGGCTGAGTCACATTGTCGCCGGTCAGGAACGCCTCGTAGCCGCGCTTGCGCAAGCGGCACGCCGGGCACTCGCCGCAGCCGTAGCCCCACTCATGCAGCTCGCCACGCTCGCCGAGATAGCACGTGTGCGTCTTGACACGGATCAGCTCGACCAGCGCGTCGCCGCCCAACTGCTCGGCGAGCCGCCACGTATCGGCCTTGTCGAGCCACATGAGCGGCGTCTCG
This sequence comes from Trinickia sp., assembly GCA_035938775.1. Taxonomy (GTDB): domain Bacteria; phylum Pseudomonadota; class Gammaproteobacteria; order Burkholderiales; family Burkholderiaceae; genus Trinickia. Next base: position 3,377 of record DASZGN010000008.1, on the reverse strand, counting down.
AGCACGAAGCGGCTCTCCATGCCCAGATTGAGCGCGACTTGCAGCGCCTTCATCGTGTCGTCGCGGCAATCGGGGTAGCCCGAGAAATCGGTCTCGCACATGCCGCCGACGAGCACCCGCAAGCCGCGCCGATAGGCGATCGCCGCGGCGATCGTCATGAACATCAGGTTGCGCCCGGGCACGAATGTGTTCGGCAGCCCATTGGCGGCCGTTTCGATCTCGATGTTGCGCGTCATTGCCGTATCGCTGATCGAGCCGAGCACGGACAAATCGATTGTATGATCTTCGCCAAGACGCGGCGCCCACGCGGGAAACGTGCTTGCGAGCGCGCGGCGCATGCCTTCGCGGCACTCGAGCTCGACACGATGACGCTGGCCGTAATCGAAGCCGAGCGTCTCCACCGTCGCGTAACGCTCGAGGGCCCAGGCGAGGCACGTGGCCGAATCCTGGCCACCTGAAAACAGCACGAGCGCGCCGTCGCCGTCCTTAGCGTCTTTCCGAATCACCGTGAAAACTCCGTGAACCGTGATGAATGATGCGCCGCGCCGGCCGCCCCATGCTTGCAGTATATGCCGCGCCCTCAGGGCCTCGCCTCGGGCCGCGCCGCTTAGCGCGCCTCCACGGCCGCGCGGCGCTGCTTCTCGCCGCGAAATGCCGAACTGAATGCAGTGCGCCCCTTTTGCGCCGCGCCACAGATACAGATCGCTCGCCGTGCGCTTTACGTCGCACAATGAAAGCCTAGCTTGGCCGCGCGAGGTGCTCTGAGGCGTTCTCAATCGCACTCGATCCATGAGAAAAACCCCAAGAACCTTGCGATTCTTGGGGTTGGATTCTGCTGGTGGCCTGGGGCGGAATCGAACCACCGACACGCGGATTTTCAATCCGCTGCTCTACCAACTGAGCTACCGGGCCACGAAGAAGCGAGAGTATAGCAAGTAGTTTTGCCTCGCTCAAGCGCTTTTACGCCGCCGTGTTTGCAGGGGCCGCCCCCGCGGTGGGCCCCCTGCATGCCGCCCGTTCACTCGCCCTTGTTCTTGCTCAGGTCCACGCCGAGCTGCTTGAGCTTGCGATACAGGTGCGTGCGCTCGAGCCCGGTCTTCTCGGCCACGCGCGTCATGCTGCCGTTCTCGCGCGCGAGGTGATACTCGAAGTAGGCGCGCTCGAATGCGTCGCGCGCATCGCGCAGCGGAATGTCGAATGAAATCGACGCGGTCTGTGCCGGCAGGCCGGCGACCGTGACGTTGTCGGTTGCGAGCATCGGCAGCGCGACGGCCGCGGCCACCACAGTCGCCGCATTGCCGGTCGACGCCGCTTTCGCGACCGCTGCGGCCCCCGCGGCCGGCGCCGCGTTGCCGCGCGTCAACCCCAGCTCGACCGCCTTCAACAGTTTTTGCAGTGCAATCGGCTTTTCGAGGAAATTGAGCGCGCCGATCTTCGTCGCTTCGACAGCCGTATCGATCGTGGCATGGCCCGACATCATGATGACGGGCATCGTCAGTTGCCCTTGCGCGGCCCACTCTTTGAGCAGCGTGACACCGTCGGTGTCGGGCATCCAGATATCGAGCAGCACGAGATCGGGGATCTGACGCAAGCGGAAATCGCGCGCCTGCTGCGCGTTTTCCGCGACTTCCACGGCATGTCCCTCGTCGCTCAGGATTTCCGAGAGCAATTCCCGAATACCCATTTCGTCGTCTACCACCAGGATGGTTGCCATTTATGCTGCCCTTGTTTGCGCCATTGCTTTTGTGGTTCCCGACAACGCCATGCCGCGCGTAGCCGCGGTCCCCGCCGCCAACGGCGCGTCGTCTGCCAACTGCAGGAACAAAATCGATATTTGCGCGCCCTCGATCGCTTCGCCCGCTTTCACGCGATTGCGAATGTCGATGCGAGCGCCGTGTTCGTCGACGATCTTCTTGACCGTGGCGAGCCCGAGCCCCGTCCCTTTGGCCTTCGTCGTCACATAAGGTTCGAACGCGCGCGTCAGAATGCGCGCCGGGAAGCCCGGCCCATTGTCGGAAACGGTCAGGCGGACCGCGAGGCGCACTTTGCCTTGAGCGTCGGGGTCGCCATATTCTACTGTCTTGGTCTCGATGACGACACGCGGGTTTTCGGCATCGGCCACCGCATCCTGCGCGTTTTGCAGCAAATTGTGGATGACCTGGCGCAACTGCGTGGCATCGCCTCGAATGACAGGCAACGCCGAAAGCTCCGCGACGATCGCGCTCTTGCCCTCTTCAATGCCGTATAAGCTCAGCACTTCAGTCACCAGTTCGTTCAGTTGCAGGCTCGCGAGCACGGCCGGCGGCGTGCGCGCGTAGTCGCGAAAGTCGTCGACCATCTGCTTCATCGCCGCGACCTGATTGACGATCGTCGTCGCGCCACGCTTCAACACGTCGGCATCGTGCGGCGAAAGCTTGTCGGCGAGCTTCATCTGCAAGCGCTCGGCCGAGAGCTGAATCGGCGTAAGCGGGTTCTTGATCTCGTGCGCGAGGCGCCGGGCCACTTCGCCCCATGCCATCGAGCGCTGCGCGGAGATGACATCCGAGATATCGTCGAATACGACGACGTAGCCCGCCGTCTGCGCACCGTCTTGTCCTGCGCCGTCCGGCGTAGCGGCCGACAATAGCCGTGTGCCCCGCACGAGCAGGGTGAGCGGCTCGGGTTCGCCCGAGACCGGCACGGCGAACTGCTGCTGCCAGTGGCCGTCATCGATACCGCCGGTACTGGCTGCCTCACGGTCCGCGAACGCCTTGCGCACCGTCGCGCCGAACTCCGCCACCACGCCGATATGCTCGAGCGAAGCGCCGAGCATCGATTGAAAGGGCTGCCGGAAGATACGCTCGGCGCCACGGTTGGCCGTGGTGAGCCGGAACTGGCGATCGAGCACGAAGACGCCGGCGGTCAGATTCGCGAGGATGCTTTCGAGGTACGCCTTCGAGTGTTCGAGCGCGACGCGATTGCGCTCGACGGCCGCACGCGCTTCCGACAGTTGTCGCGTCATTGCGTTGAACGACTGCGTGAGAAAGCCCAGCTCATCGCGCGACTTGATTTCCCGCTTCGGTGTGTAATCGCCCTCTGCCACTTCCTTCGTGCCTTTCGCAAGCAGAAAGAGCGGCCGCGCGAGCTGATTGCCGAGGGCGAACGCGAGCATCAACGCGATGAACGTCGCGAGAAAGAGCGCAAGCGTCAGCGTGCCGATATACATCTTGCGCAGCCCCGTGCGTCCGAGCGCCTTCTCCTGATACTCGCGATATGCGCGCTGCACGGCGTCGGCATTGCGGGCGAGCGTCGGGGAAACGGGCTGCGTCAATTGCAAGAAGCGCTCGGCCGGCTGCAGCAGTGACATGCTCGAATCTGGACTGCGCTCGAGCACGCGC
>DASZGN010000007.1:0-5951 GCA_035938775.1 Trinickia sp. | reverse complement strand
CGATGGCCACCGTGCCCACCGACTTTGTCGATGGCCTCATCACGATGGCCGGCAACGGTTCGGCCGAAACGATGTCAGGCTGTGCGATTCACCTTTACGCGGCCAATCGGTCGATGGAGGGGCGTTTCTTCTACTCGGCCGACGGCGAGTTGCTGATCGTGCCGCAGCAAGGGCGCTTGCGCATCGCCACCGAGCTCGGGCGGCTCGATGTCGAGCCGTTCGAGATCGCGGTCATACCGCGTGGTGTGCGTTTCGCGGTCGCATTGCCCGATGGCGAGGCGCGCGGCTACGTCTGCGAGAACTTCGGCGCGCTCCTGCGTGTGCCCGATCTCGGCCCGATCGGCTCGAACGGGCTCGCGTATTCGCGCGACTTCCTCACGCCGCACGCCGCCTACGAGGATCGCGAAGGCGCGTTCGAGCTCGTCGCGAAGCTGAACGGCCATCTTTGGCGCGCCGACATCGACCATTCGCCGCTCGATGTCGTCGCGTGGCACGGCAACTACGCGCCCTACAAGTACGACTTGCGCCGCTTCAACGCGATTGGCTCGATCAGCTACGATCACCCGGACCCGTCGATCTTCCTCGTGCTGCAAGCGCCGAGCGACACGCCCGGCGTCGATACGCTCGACTTCGTCATCTTCCCGCCGCGCTGGCTCGCCGCCGAAGACACGTTCCGGCCGCCCTGGTTCCACCGCAACGTAGCCAGCGAGTTCATGGGCCTCGTGCACGGCGTGTATGACGCGAAGGCCGAAGGCTTCCTGCCGGGCGGCGGGAGCCTGCACAACTGCATGTCAGGGCATGGGCCCGACGCCGAGACGTTCGAAAAGGCTACGGCCGCGGATACGACCAAACCGCACAAGGTCGCCGATACGCTTGCCTTCATGTTCGAGACACGTACGCTGCTGCGCCCGACGCGCTTCGCCTTGGAAAGCGCGCAGCTTCAGGCTGACTACTTCGAATGCTGGCAAGGTCTGGCAAAGCACTTCAACCCGGAGCGGCGATGAACCCCACAAGAACCGGCGGCCGCGAGGCCGAACTTGACATGACGCGCGATGCGTCGAAAAAGAGCTGGCTCGCGGCGGCGAACGACCCGACCTGCGATTTTCCGATTCAGAACCTGCCGTTCGGCATATTCAGCGACGCGCGCAATCCCGCGCCGCGCGCGGGCGTGGCGATCGGCGACGCCATCGTCGATCTGTCGGCGTTGCATGCGGCCGGCATGCTCGCGCTCGATGCGGGCCACGGCGACGTATTCGCGGAGCCAACGCTTAACGGCTTCATCGCGCTCGGGCGCGACGCCTGGCGCGGGGTGCGCATCGCGCTCGCCACGCTTCTCGATGCGGCATGTCCGACGCTGCGCGACGATGCGGCACTGCGCGCGCGCGTGCTCGTCGCGCAAGCGGATGCGACGATGCATCTGCCCGTCGACATTCCCGGCTATACGGATTTTTATTCGTCGAAGGAGCACGCGACGAACGTCGGCGCGATGTTTCGCGATCCCGAGCATGCACTGCTGCCGAACTGGCTCGAGATGCCGATCGGCTATAACGGGCGCGCGTCTTCGGTTGTCGTGAGCGGCACGCCGGTACACCGGCCGATGGGGCAGTTGAAGTTGCCCGAGCAGGAACGGCCGGTCTTTGGCGCGTGCCGAAAGCTCGATATCGAATTGGAGACGGGCTTCATCATCGGGCGCGGCAATGCGCTCGGCGAGCCGATACGGTGTGCGCAGGCCGAGGACCATATCTTCGGCATGGTGCTGTTGAATGACTGGAGCGCGCGCGACATCCAGCAGTGGGAGTACGTGCCGCTCGGCCCGTTCAACGCGAAAGGCTTCGCGACGACGATTTCGCCGTGGATCGTGACGCTCGATGCCCTCGAGCCGTTTCGCGTCGCGCAGCCGGTGCAGACGCCCGAGCCGCTCCCTTATCTGCGCCATGACGGGGCGCACGCCTTCGACATCGCGCTCGAGGCACGCTTGCGCCCCGCGGGCGCCGGGCCCGCCACGACGATCGTCCGCACGAATTTCAAGCATCTGTATTGGACGATGGCGCAGCAGCTCGCACATCACACGGTGTCGGGCTGCAACACGCGCGTGGGCGACCTGATGGGCTCGGGCACGATCAGCGGACCGACACCCGAATCGTTCGGCAGCTTGCTCGAGCTGACGTCAAACGGCAAGCGGCCGCTGGCGCTGGATAGCGGCGACATGCGCGCCTTCATCGAAGATGGCGACGAGATCACGCTTGCCGGTTGGTGTCAGGGCGACGGGTATCGCGTCGGGTTCGGCGCCTCGAGCGGGACGATTCTGCCGGCACGAGGATAGCCGCCAATCCGCGCGATGGGTCAGCGCGGTCGGGGAGCAGGGGTTCCGGGATCAGCGCAATTTCCGGCGGGATCGGCAACATCCGCGGCGCCGTGCCGTCCCGCACCGGCGACAAAGCGCGCCGCGCCCGCCACCCCTTCCTCGACAACGGCCCGATAGCCGCCTGCGCCCTCGCGGCGCAGCGCCTCGGCCAGATCGTCGAGCGCACTGTTTTCGAGCGCCGAGCGGCGATCCGCGAGCAATGCCGCCTGCGGAAATGCCGCGAGCCGCGCGGCCAGCGCTTCGGCCGCCGCTCGCGCCTCGCCGGCCGGCACGACGCGGTTCGCGAGACCGATCGCAAGCGCTTCCGCGGCATCCACCGGGCGCCCGGTCAGGATCAAATCGAGCGCCCGCGACAAGCCGATCAACCGCGGCAGGCGCACCGTGCCGCCATCGATCAGCGGCACCCCGAAGCGGCGGCAGAAGACGCCGAGCACCGCGTCTTCCTCCACCACCCGCAAGTCGCACATCGCCGCGAGCTCGAGGCCGCCCGCGACGGCATGCCCTGCCACCGCTGCGATGACGGGCTTCGAGAACGCCATGCGCGTCGGCCCCATCGGCCCCGCGCCGCTGCCGTCCGGGCGTATCTCGTTGCGTCGCGCTTCATCGTCGAGCGCGGAAAGGTCGGCGCCCGCGCAAAACGTGCCGCCGGCGCCGAACAGCACGGCCGCATGCCACGCCGGTTCGCTTTCAAAGCGCCCAAACGCGGCGGCGAGCGCGGCCGCCGTGGGTCGATCGACCGCGTTGCGGCAATGCGGGCGATCAAGGACGATCGTCACCACCCGCTCGTGAGCCTCGAGCCGGACATGCTCGCCAAAGTTTTCTGCGATCACCAAAGCCCCCTCCATTCAAAAGTTGAAATGTTCAGCCGGACGCATACGTCATGTCATAGTTATGTCATGCTGATTAATTAGCCTGCGCCGTTTCCTCGAGTCCGGCCCTCTCGGGGGGCAAACAGCGCAGCGCGCGCCGCCAATCGATCAAAGGTTTTTCGTCATGCCATCATCCGCATCGTCTCACGCGGTTGTTTCCACTCCTGCGGCCGGCTCGGGCTCCGACGCTGGCGCGGGCCTTGGTCCTATCTGGATCGTGCCGCTGCCGGACCATCCTTATTACGATCATGTTCGCTTGGCCCGTGTATTTCAGGACGACGATACACGTCACCGCGTCGTGATGGTCGACGCGCACAAGCTTATGGAATGCGCCGACCGCGACGACACCGACTATGTGCTCAGGCCCGTCGGCGACTGGCACAGCGGCAAGGTGAAGGGCATCCGGGCGTTTCTCGACCCGACCAACGCGCGCGTGCCCCCGATGCCGTACGTGACGATCGGCGCGCGACGCGCGCGCGGCCTGCTGGGTTGGCTGGGCTTGCGGCACGAAGGGGTGGTCGCGTTTCGCAACGGGCAGCATCGGGCTCGCTATATGGTGCACGCCGGCGCACAGGCGTTTCCGGTGGAAGTGCACGAGCGCGAGGCCGACATGCTCGCCAGCTTTTGCGGGGTTCAGGCGGCGCCATAGGTTGCATAGGTCACCTGCGCCACACGAACACCAGGCATCCCTTGCCACAGACGCGAATGCCGCAATGATCGAAAGCCCGCGGGGCACCCTCGCGCTTGACGAGCGCGGCGCGCGTGGCGCAGGCACAATGCGGGTACTGCCAACCCATCGCCTGCTGCCGCATTGAACATGTCTTTTACGCCCATCCCCAGCCCCGACGTAGTCTCGCTCGACGAAATCCTTCCCGAAGAACCGCTCTTGATGATGGGCGCCGGCCCCGTGCCGATTCCGCCCGCGGTCGCCCACGCCAACACGATCGTCATCAATCATCTGGGCGCGACGATGTCGAAGGTGATCGGCCAGGTGAAGGAGATGGCCCGGTACGTCTTTCAGACGCGCTCGAAGTGGGTGCTCGGCGTGGCCGGCCCCGGCTCCGCGGCGATGGAAATGGCGATTGCCAACCTCGCCTGGCAAGGCACCCGCGTGCTCTCGGTCAAGAACGGCTTTTTCAGCGCGCGCATGGCCGAGATGGCCAAGCGCTGCGGCGCGCAGGTCGCGACGCTGGAGGTGGCCGATCGTGCCGTCGCGAGCCTCGCCGATTTCGCCGACGCGCTCGCGCGCGAGCGGCCTGAGATCGTCACCATCGTGCAGGGTGAGACGTCGAACACCGTGTGGAACCATCACCTGAAGGACATCGCGCAGCTCGCCAAGGCGGCGGGCGCGCTCGTAGTGGTCGATGCGGTCTGCACGCTCTCCACGATGTCGCTCGAGATGGACGGCTGGGGCATCGACGCGGTCATCACCGGCGGGCAGAAGGGCCTGTCGTCAATTCCGGGCGTATCGCTGATCGCGTTTTCCGAGGCAGCGTGGCAGCGCATGAAATCGCGCGACAGCGTGAGCGCCCACTGGTGTCTCGATGCGTCGCTCGCCGAGAACTTCTGGCACAACGCGGGCTATCACTACACGGCGCCCGTCTCGGGCGTGCTCGCGCTTCATGAAGCGCTGCGGCTCGTGTGCGCCGAGACGCTCGAAAAGCGCTTCGCGCGGCATCTCAAGTGCTCGCTCGCGCTGCAAGCGGGTGTCTCGGCGCTTGGGCTCTCGCTCTATGCGCCCGAGCCATGCCGGCTCAATTCGGTGGTCGGTATCGAGGTGCCCGCGGGCCTGAACCCGGGCGACGTGTGCGCTCACATCTCGCGTCACCATCAAGTCGAGATATCCGGCTCGTTCGGCTTGCCGATCGTGCGCATCGGGCAAATGGGCGAGCAATGCCGCGAGCACAACCTGTTTCGCACGTTGCATGCGCTCGGTCGCACGATGGTCGACCTCGGCGTGCGCGTCGATCTGCCGGCGGGTGTCGCGGCGCTCGAGCAGTCGCTGTCGGAAAACGCGCGCGGGCGGTGAAGGCGGGCAGGGCGGGCGGGGTGGGTCGACGAAGATGAATTGCGCTACCCGAGCGCGATCAAGGCCGCGCCGGTCAGCACGAGCGCGCCCGACCACAGCCAATCGAAGTTGATCCAGCCGCGCCGCAAGATGCCGAGCCCGAAATACTCGTAGGCGGCGAAGGCGATGGCGGCGCTCGTCACCGACGCGACCACCGTATGCACGAGCGTCGCCGCGGCGGCCGGCCCCATTGCGCCCGCGAGCGCACCGCCAGTGCCGGCACCCGCGCCGCCCACGCCGCACAGCGGCATCAGCGCGGGAATGAGCATGAGGCCCGCGCCGTGCAGCGTCGCGGTTGCCGCCGACCACAGCGTGAGGCCGACAAAGCCGGCCGTCATGCCGATTTGCGCCCGATGCCGGTGTCCGTAGATGAAATGCCAGGCCGCCCAGGCGATGAGCACCGCGCCCATGAAAAGCCGCAGCACCGCCGCATTGGCGATCACGCCCAAAGCGAGCGCCGACGAAGTCACCACGAGCACCGACGCCGCATGCCCGAGCGCAAGTGGCGGCAGGGCCATCAATAGCGCGGCGCGGCTGCCGCGCTGCAAGCCGAGCGCGGTGGCAAAGAGCCATCCCATCGCCGGATTGACGCCGTGAAAGACGCCGCTGCCGAAGATGGCGGCCCAGCTCGTCGCGGCGTTCAGCTCAA
>DASZGN010000006.1:0-6734 GCA_035938775.1 Trinickia sp. | reverse complement strand
TTATCCGAGGACAAGCGCGATGGACTTTAGCATAAAAGCCTGTGACTGGACGAAGGGCACGACCAACGGTTTTCTGGGGAAATCCGACTGCATCGTAATAGGGGTATTCGAATCGCAGACGCTTTCGGGCGCCGCGCTCGAAATCGATGCGGCGACGAAGGGCCTCGTCACCCGCATCGTGAAAGCGGGCGATATGGACGGCAAGAGCGGCACGACGCTCTTCTTGCATGAAGTGTCGGGCATCGGCGCGTCGCGCGTGCTGCTGGTGGGCCTCGGCAAGCAGGACGCCTTCGGGCAGAAGGCGTACGGCGACGCAGTGCGCGCCGCGTGGCGCGCGATTCTCGGCACGAAGATCGCGCAAGCCGCGTTCACGCTCGCGCAACTGCCCGTGCTCGAGCGCTCGGCCGAGTGGGCGGTGCGCACCGCCATCCTCGCGCTGCGCGGCGAGACTTACCAGTTCACGCAGATGAAGAGCAAGCCGGAGGCGGTGAAGCGCGCCTTGAAGCGCGTCGTCTTCAGCGTCGACGCCGCCGACGAAAAAGCCGCGAAGCTCGCGGTGAAGCACGGTGCGGCGCTCGCGAACGGCATGGAGCTCACGCGCGACCTCGGTAATCTGCCCGGCAATGTCTGCACGCCGAGCTATCTCGCCGAAACAGCCAAGAAACTCGCCAAGGAGTGGACGCTGAAGGTCGAAGTGCTGAGCCAGAAGCAGCTCGAGGCGTTGAAGATGGGTTCGTTCCTGTCGGTGACGCGCGGCTCGGTCGAGCCGCCGCAGTTCATCGTTCTCCAATATCAAGGCGCCGCGGCCAAGGCCGCGCCGATCGTGCTCGTCGGCAAGGGCATCACGTTCGACACCGGCGGCATTTCGCTCAAGCCCGGCGAGGGCATGGACGAGATGAAATACGACATGTGCGGCGCGGCCTCGGTGCTCGGCACGATGCGCACGGTCGCTGAGCTCGGCTTGAAGCTGAACGTCGTCGCCATCATCCCGACGTGCGAGAACATGCCGAACGGCAACGCGACGAAGCCCGGCGACATCGTCACGAGCATGTCGGGCCTCACGATCGAAGTGCTCAACACCGATGCCGAAGGGCGCCTCATCCTGTGCGACGCGCTCACGTACGCGGAGCGTTTCAAGCCCGCTGCCGTCATCGATATCGCAACGCTCACGGGCGCGTGCGTGATCGCGCTCGGCCACCACAACAGCGGCCTCTTCGCGAAGGACGACACGCTCGCCGGCGAGTTGCTCGACGCTTCGCGCGAAGCGTCCGATCCGGCATGGCGCATGCCGCTCGACGACGAGTACCATGAGCAGTTGAAGTCGAACTTCGCGGATCTCGCCAACATCGGCGGCCGTCCGGGCGGCAGTGTCACGGCCGCGTGCTTCCTGTCGCGCTTCGCCGAGTCGTATCCGTGGGCGCACCTCGACATCGCCGGCACCGCCTGGAAGAGCGGCGCCGCGAAGGGCGCCACGGGGCGCCCCGTGCCGCTGCTCACGCAGTTCCTGATCGACCGCGCGGCGCAGTGATGGCTAACGGCGGCATGCACGCTCGTTCGGGGCACCGGCGATGACGCGCATCGACTTTCATACGAATGTCGGCGATTCGCTGCTTTACGCATGCCGCCTCGCCCGCAAGGCTTATCTGGCGGGGCAGCCGCTGATCGTGCTCGCCGAGGCCGCTCGGTTGCGCGCTTTCGACGAGCGCCTCTGGACATTCTCGCCGCTCGATTTCGTGCCGCACTGCATGGCCGACGATGCGCTCGCCGAGCGCACCCCCGTCGTGCTCGCGACCGATCTCGAACGCGCGCCGCACCACCAGATCCTGCTCAACCTCGGCGCGACGGTGCCCGCGCAGTTCGCCCGTTTCGAACGCTTGCTCGAAGTGGTCGGTAACGCCGAAGATGAGCTCATTGCCGGGCGCGAGCGCTATCGCTTCTATCGCGACCGCGGATACGTCTTGAACAACTACAAGCAGGGCGCCTGACGAGAAGCCGGCAATCGGTCGCGCGCTGTGGGTGCGAAGGCAGGCGGCATCGTGGCGTCGGCCCGTTTGGGCCGGCCCGTCTGGGCGAAGCGGGGATTCACTGAAACAGGGAGTTAGCGTGGCCCATCCCAAAGATCCGAAAGATCCTTCGATCCCGGTGCTGACCGATGTCATCAAGCCGGGGAAGCCGTCCGCCGCGCGGCCCGCGCAGGCTCAAGCGCAGCCGGCAGCAAAAGACCAACCCGAATCTCCCGCGCAAGTGCCTGCTTCTTCGCAGCCGCCGGCGTCCGAGAGCGAGCGCGCGAGCGCGTCGGCCTCCGAATCCGCGGATACGTCGGCTCAGGGTGCATCGACCGCGCACGTGGTTCCAGGCTCACCCGTTGCACCAGCCGAGCATGTCAGAGAGACCCCACCGGCCGCACATGGAGGAGCCGAATCGCCAGCCTCGGCGGCTTCGACGACGGCAAGCGCGACAGATAGCGCGACAGATAGCGCGAGCACCGAAGCCAGCCGTCTCAGCGAAGCGCGCGAGCACGATGCGGAGCTCGTCGCCGAGCGCGTGAGCGCACGTTTTGCGGGCTATCTTCGGGGCGAGGGGCGGGGCATTGTCGAAGCGCGTTGCCGCGAAGCGTTGGAAGAGCACACCAGCTGGCTTGTGCGGCAGGTCACGCGGGAAGTGACGCTCGCGCTCGAGGCGGAAATGGGACGGTGGGTTCACGATGCCGTGCGCGACGCGCTTGCCGAGCGCGCACCGTCGAAGCGCTGAGGCGCAACTCTTTTTCGAGACAGGCGGCTTTCACGCGACGCGCAGCGTTTTCGCGCGAGGCGCAACGTTCTCGCCAAGCGCAGCGTTTTCATCTTAAGACCGACTCTGGTTTGAAACCCCGCCCTTTCCCCCAAGGGGACTTCCTCCGGGGAGCCCCTCAAGGGGAAAGGCCGGTTCTGGAAAATAGCTGACGCGCCGGCGTTGAAGCCGGCGCGCGTTGCCTCAGCCCGTCACCGCACCCTTCGTCGCGGGCAGCGCGAGGGCCGCGTACTTGGCGAGCACGCCTCGCGTGTAGCGCGGCGCCGGTTGCTTCCATGCGGCACGGCGGCGTTCGAGCTCGGCATCGTCGATGTTCAACTGCAGCAGCAGCTTGTGCGCATCGATCGTGATCGAGTCGCCTTCGTCGATGAGCGCGATCGCGCCGCCGACAAACGCCTCGGGCGCGACGTGCCCGACCACCATTCCCCACGTGCCGCCCGAGAAACGGCCATCGGTGATGAGCCCGACCGACTCGCCCAGCCCCTTGCCGATCAGCGCCGAAGTGGGCGCCAGCATCTCGGGCATGCCGGGGCCGCCTTGCGGGCCGAGATAGCGCAGCACAAGGACGTCGCCGGCCTTGATCCTGTCGTCGAGAATCGCGGCGAGCGCGCTTTGCTCGTCGTTGAACACGCGCGCCGGGCCGGTGATGACGGGGTTCTTGAGGCCCGTGATCTTCGCGACCGCGCCTTCGGCCGCGAGGTTGCCCTTCAGGATCGCAAGGTGGCCTTGCGCGTAAAGCGCTTTGTCGATCGGGAAGATCACTTGCTGGTCCGCGCGCGGCACGCTCGGCACATCCTTCAGCTCCTCGGCGATCGTCTTGCCGGTGATCGTCAGGCAATCGCCGTGCAAAAGGCCCGCGTCGAGCAGAATCTTCATCACTTGCGGAATACCGCCCGCGCGATGCAGATCGGTCGCGACGTACTCGCCCGACGGCTTCAGATTGCAGATGACCGGCACGCGCCGGCGTACGCGCTCGAAGTCGTCGATCGTCCATTCGACTTCAGCCGCGTGGGCGATCGCGAGATAGTGCAGCACGGCATTCGTCGAGCCGCCCGTCGCCATGATGACCGCCACCGCGTTTTCGATCGATTTCTTCGTGATGATGTCGCGCGGCTTGATGTCTTTCTTCACGGCTTCGACGAGCACGCGCGCCGACTCGGCCGCGGAGTCCACTTTCTCGTCGTCGGGGTTCGCCATCGTCGACGAGTAGAGCAGCGACATGCCGAGCGCCTCGAACGACGAGCTCATCGTGTTGGCCGTGTACATGCCGCCGCACGAGCCCGTGCTCGGGCACGCGTTCTGTTCGATGCCCTCGAAGTCCTCCTTCGACATGCGCCCCGCGGTGAACTCGCCCACCGCCTCGAACGACGAGACGATCGTCAGGTCCTTGCCTTTCCAGTGACCCGGGCGGATCGTGCCGCCGTACACATAGATGCCGGGCACGTTCATGCGCGCAAGCGCGATCATCCCGCCCGGCATGTTCTTGTCGCAGCCGCCGATCACGACGACGCCGTCCATCCATTGGCCTTGCACGCAGGTCTCGATGCTGTCGGCGATCACTTCCCGCGACACCAGCGAGTACTTCATGCCCTCGGTGCCCATCGACATGCCGTCGGAGATCGTCGGCGTGCCGAAGATCTGCGGGTTCGCGCCCGCGTCCTTGACCGCCGCGACCGCGCCGTCGGCGAGGCGCTGAAGGCCCGCGTTGCAGGGCGTGATCGTCGAATGGCCATTGGCGATGCCGATCATCGGCTTGTCGAAATCGTCCTTCTGATAGCCGAGCGCGTAGTACATCGAGCGGTTCGGGGCGCGCGCGACGCCTTCTGTGATGTTCTTCGAGCGGCGGTTGTAGGCCATGGGGAGCTCCGATTCGGTGGTTCGTTTGTGCGCAAACGCGCGCGAAGGAGGCGGCTTCCCTTCTTCGTTGGTGGCGCCTTGGCATTCAAGCATCGAGCGGCGCGACCGGCGCGAGGATCTCGGCAGAATGCCGTTTCTCCTCACGAGTGTCCAATATATTATTCAACATGAATTAGGTCGAAACACATATCAGAGGACCGATGACATGACGCCCGATCTGCGCCAGTTGCGCTACTTCGTCGCCGTCGCCGAAGAGCGGCATTTCGGGCGTGCCGCCGAGCGCCTGTCGATGACGCAACCGCCTTTGTCGCAGGCGATCCGCGCGCTCGAGGAGGCACTTGGCGTCGAGCTTTTCGCGCGCACGAAGCGCTCGGTCGAGCTCACCACCGTCGGCGCCGATCTTCTGCCCGAGGTGCGCAAGCTGCTGGCGTCGGCCGAAGCCTTGCGCCCGCTCGCGCAAAGCCTCGCGCGCGGCGAAGCGGGGGCGATCTCGCTCGCGTTCGTGTCGACGGCCGGCTATGGCTTGCTGCCGCCCCTCCTGCGCGAGTTCGCCGCGCGCTACCCGCGTGTGCGGATGCAACTCGCCGAGGCGACGAGCGACGTGCAGGTCGACGAGCTCGTGGCGGGGCGTATCGACGCGGGCCTCGTCATCCCGCCCCTGCCGTCGCGCCATGCTGCGATGCTCACTTATGTCCCCGTGATGCGCGAGCCGCTCGTCGCAGCCTTGCCGTCCGCGGTGGTGAGTCATCGGGGCCGCGCAGAGCCGCCCGACTGGGACGACGTGCCCATTGCGCTCGCCGCGCTCGCCGAGTTTCCGCTCGTGACCTTCCCGCGCCGTTTGGCGCCGGGCTTTTATGACATGATTACGAGTTGCTACGGCGCGGCGGGCCTCACGCCCCGCATCGGACAAGAGGCGATCCAGATGCAGACGATCGTCAGCCTTGTTTCCGCAGGCATGGGCGTCGCGCTGGTGCCGCAATCGTTGCGTAATCTGCGGCGCACGGGCGTCGTCTATCGGCCGCTCGAAGGACGCGCACCGGTCGTCGAAACGGGGCTTGTCTGGCGCACGGCCGATGTGAGTCCCGTGCTTGCCGGCTTCATCGACATCGTACGCGCGCACGCGGGAGCGCCCGATAGGCCGGGCCGCCGTCGCTCGAAAGAGGCGAAACCCCGATAGATCGGGCATCCATCGCACCCTCGATACGCTCGATTTCGCTCGTCAACGCATAACGTTCACTCAAACGCCCATAACCTCACGATGCTGATCCATCCCAACTTCGACCCCGTGGCGATCCACCTCGGACCGCTCGCCGTGCGCTGGTACGGCCTCATGTACCTCGTCGCGTTCATCCTGGCGATCGTCGTCGCACGCTTGCGGTTGCGCTTGCCGCACGTCGCGGCGCAAGGCTGGACGACGAAGGACATCGACGACATGCTGTTTTATGGCGTGCTCGGCACGATCATCGGCGGCCGGCTCGGCTATGTGCTCTTTTACAAGGCCAGCTATTACTTCGCACATCCGGTCGATGTGTTCAAAGTGTGGCAGGGGGGCATGTCGTTTCATGGCGGCTTTCTCGGCGTGACGCTCGCGATGGTGCTGTTCGCCTGGCATAGAAAGCGCACCTGGCTCGAGGTGACCGATTTCGTTGCGCCGATGGTGCCGGCGGGGCTTGCGGCGGGGCGACTCGGCAATTTCATCAACGGCGAGCTGTGGGGCCGCGTGACCGATCCGCACGCGCCCTGGGCGATGCTCTTTCCCACCGCCGCGAACGAGGACGCCGCATGGCTCGCGACGCACCCGCAGCTCGTCGCGCAGTGGCATCTCGGTGAAGTCTTCGCGAAGTACCACATGCTGCCGCGCCACCCTTCGGAGCTCTATGAGATCGCGCTCGAAGGCATCGCGCTTTTCTTCGTGCTGTGGTTCTTCTCGCGCAAGCCGCGCCCGGTCGGGGCGGCATCGGCCGTGTTTCTGATCGGTTATGGCGTCGCGCGTTTCATTGTCGAATTCGCGCGTGAGCCCGATGATTTCCTTGGCCTCTTGGCGCTCGGATTTTCGATGGGGCAGTGGCTGTCGATGCCGATGATCG
>DASZGN010000005.1:0-2830 GCA_035938775.1 Trinickia sp. | reverse complement strand
TCGGTGCGGGCATCTTCATGGCGCTCGTCGGGCTGGCCGTGCTCGGCACGATTACGTATCTCGGCAAATGGCGCTACCTGTGGACGGAGTGGCTGACCTCTGTCGACCATAAGAAGCTCGGCATCATGTACATCATCGTTGCGATGATCATGCTGCTGCGCGGCTTCTCGGACGCGATCATGATGCGTCTGCAACAGGCGCTCGGCTATATGAGCCCAGGCTATTTGCCGCCGCATCACTACGACCAGGTGTTCACGGCGCACGGTGTCATCATGATTTTCTTCATGGCGATGGCGTTCATGATCGGCCTGATGAACCTGATCGTGCCGCTGCAGATCGGCGCGCGCGACGTCGCGTTCCCGTTCATCAACTCGCTGAGCTTCTGGCTGACCGCGGTCAGCGCGATCCTGGTCAACATCTCGCTCGTGGTCGGCGAATTCGCGCAGACGGGGTGGCTCGCGTATCCGCCGCTCTCCGAACTGCAGTTCAGCCCGGGGGTGGGGGTCGACTACTATCTGTGGGTGCTGCAGATCTCCGGCGTCGGCACGCTGCTGACCGGCGTCAACTTTTTCGTGACGATCATCAAGATGCGCGCACCCGGTATGACGCTGATGAAGATGCCGGTGTTCACGTGGACCGCGCTCTGCACGAACGTGCTGATCATGGCGTCGTTCCCGATCCTGACCGCGACGCTCGCGCTGCTCGGTCTCGACCGCTATCTCGGCATGCATTTTTTCACGAACGACGCGGGCGGCAATGCGATGCTGTACGTGAACCTGATCTGGACATGGGGCCATCCGGAGGTGTACATCCTGATCCTGCCGGCGTTCGGGATCTTCTCCGAAATCGTCGCGACCTACGCGAAGAAGCCGTTGTTCGGCTACAAGACGATGGTCTACGCGAGTTGCGCGATCATGATCCTGTCTTTCCTCGTGTGGCTGCATCACTTCTTCACGATGGGTTCGGGCGCGGACGTGAATGCGTTCTTCGGCATTATGACGATGGTCATCGCGATCCCGACTGGCGTGAAGGTGTTCAACTGGCTGTTTACGATCTATCGGGGCCGGCTCGAATTCTCGACGCCGGTACTCTGGACGCTCGGCTTCATGGTGACGTTCACGATTGGCGGCATGACGGGCGTGATGATGGCGATCCCCGGCGCGGACTTCGTGTTGCAGCGTGATCATCGGCGGCGTGCTGTTCGGCTATCTCGCGGGCTTCAACTACTGGTTCCCGAAGGCGTTCGGCTTCAAGCTGAACGAGAAGCTCGGCAAGGCGGCGTTCTGGTTCTGGCAGGTTGGCTTCTGCGTCGCGTTCGTGCCGCTCTATGTGCTCGGCTTCATGGGGATGACGCGGCGTCTGAACCACTACGACAACCCTGCGTGGCATCCGTGGCTGCTCGTCGCCGCGTTCGGCGCGGTGCTGATTGCGCTCGGCATCGCGTGCCAGCTGATGCAGCTTGTCGTCAGCATCCGCAACCGGAACCTGCCGCAATACCGCGACACGACCGGCGATCCGTGGGGCGGCCGTACGCTCGAATGGGCGACCACGTCGCCGCCGCCGGCCTACAACTTCGCGGTCATTCCGCCGGTGCGCGCGCTCGACGCGTACGCGGACATGAAGGCGCGCGGTCTGGGCCGGCCGAATCCGGCGACGTACCGGGCCATTCATATGCCGTCGAACACCTCGGCGGGCCTTGTGATCGGGATCTTTAGCCTCGTGCTCGGTTTCGCGCTCGTCTGGCACATCTGGTGGATGGCGATCGCTGCCCTCGCTGGCGTCGTCGCGACGCTCGTGATCCACAGCTCGCTCGACAACGACGGCTATTACATCCCGGCATCGACGGTGCTCGGAATTGAGAAAAAGAGTCGCCCCACGCGCGTGGTTGCACGCGCAGACGACGTGGAACTGGAGGCCAACTGATGTTGCAAAAAGCCCTGAGCGCGAACCTGCGCGATCACGCCCACGATCATCCGCCGTCACATTCGGTATTCGGCTTCTGGCTGTACCTGATGACTGACTGCGTGATCTTCGCGGCGCTGTTCGCGACGTTCGCGGCCCTCGGACATCAATACGCGGGCGGCCCGACCGCGAGTGACCTGTTCGACATCCCGGGCGTCGCGGCCGAGACGGCGGCGCTCCTGTTAAGCAGTATCACTTACGGCTTCGCGATGCTCGGCGCGCATCAGCACAAGCGCGGCGCGGTGCTCGGCTGGCTCGCGGTGACATTCGTGCTCGGCACGGCGTTTCTCGCGATGGAACTGCGCGAGTTCTCGCATCTGATCGCGCAAGACGCAGGGCCCCAGCGTAGCGCGTTCCTGTCGGCGTTCTTCACGCTGGTCGGCACACACGGGCTGCACGTTACCGTCGGCCTCGTCTGGATGATCGTGCTGGCCACGCAGATCGCGTGCGGCGTCGAGGTGTCCGATCGCGACATTCGCCGCCTGACGTGCCTGAGTCTGTTCTGGCACTTCCTCGATATCGTCTGGATCTGCGTATTTACCTTTGTCTATTTAGCGAACGTGATTTAAATGGCCCTCTCGCATTCGTCTCAACTCGAAGAATCGCACGGCAGCGTCAGTGGCTACCTCGCCGGGTTCGTACTGTCGGTCGTGCTCACGGCCGCGTCGTTCGGCCTGGTGATGGGCGGCATGCTGTCGCCGCACGCGTCGCTGATCGCACTGGCGGCGCTCGCGTTCGTGCAGATCGTCGTGCATCTCGTCTACTTCCTGCACATGAACGGTTCGTCCGGGCAGCGCTGGAACGTGATGGCGTTCAGTTACACGGTATTGACTGCGGTGATCCTGATTGTCGGGTCGATGTGGATCAT
>DASZGN010000004.1:0-6756 GCA_035938775.1 Trinickia sp. | reverse complement strand
CCCGGTGTCCGAAGGCGGCTTTCATCTCGACGACTACGTCGCGTATGTGCGCGAGTTCGTCGGCCTCCTCGGACCGGACATCCATGTCGTGTCGGTCTGCCAGTCGACCGTGCCGGTGCTGGCCGCCATTTCGCTGATGGCGAGCCGCGGCGAAGAAACGCCGCGCACGATGACGATGATGGGCGGCCCGATCGACGCGCGCCGCAGCCCGACGTCGGTCAACTCGCTTGCCATGCAGCACTCGTACGAGTGGTTCGAGAACAACGTGATTCACACGGTGCCGGCGAACTATCCGGGCATCGGCCGCCACGTCTATCCCGGCTTCCTCCAGCACACGGGCTTCGTGGCGATGAACCCGGAGCGCCATGCGGCGTCGCACTGGGACTTCTATCAAAGCCTCTTGCGCGGCGACGAGGACGACGCCGAAGCGCATCGGCGCTTCTACGACGAGTACAACGCGGTGCTCGACATGGCCGCCGAGTACTATCTCGACACGATCCGCATCGTGTTCCAGGAGTTCGGGCTCGCGGAAGGCACGTGGGAGATCGACGGCGAGCTCGTGCGTCCGCAAGATATCAAGAACACCGCGCTCTTCACGATCGAGGGCGAACTCGACGATATCTCGGGCTGCGGCCAGACGCGCGCCGCGCACGACCTGTGCACCGGCATCGACCCGCAAGACAAGCACCACTTCACAGCCGAGAAGTGCGGCCACTACGGCATATTCTCCGGGCGCCGCTGGCGCACCATCATCTATCCGCAACTGCGCGACTTCATCCTCGAGCACAACAAGGAAACGAAGACAGAGCCTGTGCCCGTCGAGGCGTAGTGCGAGGGTAAGGCCGAGAAGCTGGAAGCGAGTCGCGAGCCGGAGAACGCGAACGCCGCGCCGCCGGCCGTCGGAGCGCCCGTTTTCCCGGCGCTCGGCACGGCACTTTCGAAACACTGGAAGCGGGCTGCATCCGCATGCGGTGCGGCCCCCGTTTGATCAGCGGCGCATCAGATAGGCAAGCAGCATTTCGGTGTTCATGTGCACCATCTCGGCACGTTCGGCGGGTGTGCTGTAGTCGCGGCCGAGCGTCGCTTCGAGCGTGAAGCGGTTGGACACGATGTAGTAGCCGAGGCCCGACAGCGTCACATAAAAACGCAGCGGATCGACATTCGCGCGAAAGAGCCCGGCACGTTGTCCGCGCTCGAGAATCGATGCGAGCGTCGCAACGATCGGCGAAATCATCTCGCGAATATGCGTCGACTTTTGCAGGTAGCGCGCTTCGTGCAGGTTTTCGTTATTGACGAGGCGCAGTAAGTCGGGGTGATCGCGATAGTAGTCCCAAACAAAATGCGCGAGCCGCGTGATCGCCTCGACCGGCGCGACACCGTTCAGGTCAAGCGCTTTCTCCGCTTCGGTCAGTGCGCAGAATGCGTGTTCGAGCACCGCGGTGAAGAGCTGCTCCTTGCTGCCGAAGTAGTAATAGAGCATGCGCTCGTTGGTCTCGGCGCGACGCGCAATCTGGTCGACGCGGGCGCCGAACAAACCACCATTTGCAAACTCTTCGGCAGCCGCGAGCAGGATGCGGCGCCTGGTTCCTTCAGGATCTCTTCTGATTTTCATTTGATTCATGGTGGCCTTTTTGCTTTGTGAGCCGCGTTGTCCGGGTTACAACAGCCGGCCCTCCTTTTGACCTTATGCCGGCTACGTGCGACGGGCGCGCCATTCTTGGGAGACACCCTTTTAAGCGGTCGTGCGAAAAAGCGCTTCGATTATGGCACATGGTTTGCCGTTCGCAATCCGGGAAATCGGCGATAATGCGCGCTTTAGCCGCTTGCGTTGCACCCGCGCGGCCTCGCGCCCGACGCGCATCCTGAAAGCCCTTCGACGGCCGTCGGCATGCGTGCCGCCGGCGCCACAGATGCACCGAACGTGACCGATCGAAAGACTTTGGCAGATAGCATCGAAGATCTGCTGCCTCAAACCCAATGCACGAAGTGCGGCTATGCCGGTTGCCGCCCCTATGCCGAAGCCGTCGCGAACGGCACGGCAGGGTATAACCAGTGCCCGCCGGGCGGATCGCAAGGCATTGCAAAGCTTGCCGCGTTCATCGGCAAGCCCGTGATCCCGCTCAATCCCGCGAACGGCGAGGCGCGCCCCCGGCCACTCGCCGTCATCGATGAAACGCTTTGCATCGGCTGCACGCTTTGCATGCAGGCGTGCCCGGTCGATGCGATCGTTGGGGCGCCGAAACTCATGCACACGGTGCTCGCCGAGCGCTGTACCGGCTGCGACCTATGCGTCGCGCCCTGCCCTGTCGACTGCATCGCGATGGTGCCCGTCACCGGCAATGCCACCGGCTGGGACGCCTGGAGCCAGATGCAGGCCGACGCCGCGCGTGAGCGCCACGACCGGCGCATCGCCCGTATGACGCGCGAGCGCGAAGCGGCCGAGGCACGCGCCGCCACGCGCCGGGCCGCCGCTGCCGCTGCCGCTGTCGCTGTCGCTGCCACTGCGAGCGCACCGGGCGACGGTGCGGCGGGAAGCAGCGCGGAGGACGAAGCCGCAGCGAAAAAGCGGGCCATCATCCAGGCGGCGCTCGAGCGTGCGCGCGAGAAGAAAGCGGCGCTCGCGGCGCAAGGGGTGGCGCCAAAGAACGTCGCCAACGTGAGCCCCGACGTGCAGGCGCAGATCGACGAAGCCGAAGCGCGCCGCCGCCGGCTCGGCATTGCGCCCGACGCTGCAGCCGGGCGTCGCGACGACGGTGCGCCGCCGCCCGGCGGGCCCGCGTCCCTCGACGAAGACAAAGACAGCGATAAACGCTGATCGAGCGCCGCATGAACGCAACCAAACGCCGCGCGATTTACGAAACGCTGCAAAGCCTCAACCCGCATCCGACGACCGAGCTCGAGTACACGACGCCGTTCGAGCTGCTGATCGCCGTGATGCTGTCCGCGCAGGCGACCGACGTGTCGGTCAACAAGGCGACGCGCAAATTGTTTCCCGTCGCCAATACGCCGCAAAAATTCATCGAGCTCGGTGAAGCCGGCGTCGCCGACTACATCAGGACGATCGGGCTCTATCGGACGAAAGCGAAGAACGTCATCGCCACTTGCCGCATCCTCATCGACGAGCACGACGGCGTGGTGCCCGCCGATCGAGAAGCGCTCGAGAAGCTGCCGGGCGTCGGCCGCAAGACAGCCAATGTGGTGCTCAATACCGCCTTCGGACAGCCGACGATCGCCGTCGACACGCACATCTTTCGCGTCGCCAACCGCACGGGGCTCGCGCCGGGCAAGGACGTGCGAGCAGTCGAAGCGGCGCTCGAGAAATTCACGCCCGCCGAGTTCCGGCACGACGCGCATCACTGGCTGATTCTGCACGGGCGCTACGTCTGCAAAGCGCGGCGCCCCGAATGCTGGCATTGCGTGATCGAGCCGCTTTGCGAGTTCAAGCCGAAGACGCCGCCGCCTGAGCTGTAGTCACGCGCGCCACGCGACGCAGGCAGCGAGCCGCTCTGGGCGTTCAGTCAGTAGCCGTCAACGCCTGAGCTCGAGCAGCTCGCAACGCGCAACGCGCAACGCAACGAATCTTGGCACTGCGCGATCGGGATCCACTCTGCGACTTCATCCTCGAACGCCACCGCTCCAGCTCCAGCAGCTCACAGTAGCGACGAGCGAATGCAACGCGCGACACCGCGCTCGCTGCGCCGGCGGCCTTGATCCGCTATTAATCCGCTATTGATTCGCTTCGAGCGAGACGGCCTCGTCGTGCGCCCCGCCGCCCGCCCGCACGAGCCACAGCACCGCCGAAAGAACCGCGGCCCCGCCGACCCATTGCAGCGCATCCAACCGCTCGCCGAGCAAGAGCGACGCGAGCGCCACCGTCACGACCGGCTCGAGCGTCGAGAGCATCGACGTGCGCGCCGCGCCAAGGCGTGTCAAGCCAGCGAAGAACGCGAGCATCGCCGTGACTGTCGAGATGAGCGCGATGGCGATGAGCGCCGCCCACGCGCCCGACGTGTGCGGCAGATGCGGCGGCACGCCGGCGGCCGTGCGCGCGATCGACAGCGCACCGAATACAGCTGCGGCGGCGAGACAGACCACCGCGGTCGTGGCGAGCGGATCGATGCCCCGCGTTACGCGCGCGCCGATCACGATGTAGAGCGAATAGACGACGGCTGCGGTCAGCGAGAGTGCGATGCCGAGCGGCTCGCCGTGCCCGCCGCCCACCATCAACGCCGAGCCGGCGAGGCAAAGGACGAGCGCCGCGCTCTTCACGCGCGTGAGACGCTCGCCGAGCCACATCGCCGCGAGCAGCGTGACGAAAGCCGGATTCAAGTAGAGCAGCAGCGCGACGAGGCTCGCTTGCGCGTGCTGCAAGGCCAGGAAGTAGCAGAGAGATTGCCCCACATAGCCGATCGCGCCCATGCCGACGATTGGCCAAAGCGCGCGCGCGGACGGCCACGCTACGCCGCGCCGTTTCGCGACGGCGGCAAGCGTGATGCCGCCGATGAGAAAGCGCATGGTGAGCAGCCCGAGCACGTCGGTGCCGCCGGCATAGGCATAGCGCCCGAAAATGGCCATCGCGCCGAACGCGCTGGCGGACAGGGCGACGAAGAGCGCGCCGCGCAGCGTGTCGGCACTGGAGTGGACGGAAGCGGTAGCGGAATTCATCGAAGAAAAGGCCGAAATGAAACGCGGCGCACAAAAGAGGACGGAACGATGCGACGAGGACGCAACCGAGCGATTCTAGCCGCATCGGAAGCGCCGATGGGCCGATGGTCGATCGATGCCCGGCGTAGAATGGCGCATTTGACGCCCCGCCCGCTTGCGGGGTCGCATCGCCCATTGTTCCGAGATCTGCCAACGATGTTCAACCCAAGCCGCGACGAGGTCCGTCGCTTTTTCATCGATACTTGGCGCAAGCAACGCGCGGGCGCAATCCTGACGCCGCTTGAAGCCATCGCGGCGGATTGGATCGTCGAACACCCCGAATATCACGCCGAGCTCGCTGACGAGCAGAACGCCCCCACGGCCGACTATTCGCCCGAGCGCGGCCAGGCCAATCCGTTCCTGCATTTGTCGATGCATCTGGCGATCAGCGAGCAGTTGTCGATCGACCAGCCGCCCGGCATCCGAGCCGCGCACGAGCGGCTCGCCGCGCGCCTCGGTTCGACGCACGAGGCCCATCACGCGATCATGGAGTGCCTCGGCGAAACGATCTGGGAAGCGCAGCGCAGCAACACGCCGCCGGACACCGATGCGTATCTCGCGCGTATCGAGCGGCGGGCGTCGCGCGATTAAGGCAACATCAAATGCCTGAAGGCACCGGGCCAATAACGCCTCGAATTAATCGAGGCAATCAATCGACGATCGTCAAACGAAAACACCCTGCCGAAACAGGGTGTTCGTGTATCTCACTGCTCGCTTGCCTAGTGCGCGCGCCGCGCGCGGCATGCGCGAACCGCACACGCAACCGGGAAAGCGCAATCGCGCCACCCGAGCGCAATCACTTCTTATCGACGAGATCGCTCTTGAGCGATTCGATATAGGCGGCGATGTCCTTCATATCGCTCAACGACAAGCTTTGCACCTGCGCCTGCATGATCGCGTTGTTGCGGCCAAAGCGCGGGTTGCCCACGCCCATCTGATATTGCCGCAGCGCCATGACGAGGTAGTCCGCGTGCTGCCCCGCGAGCTTCGGATATTCCGAGCTGACCGGCTTGTTCAGGTTGGCGCCGTGGCAAGCGGCGCAGTTGTGGCTTTCGACAAGCGTCTTGCCGTTGCCGGCATCAGCGGCGTGCGCCGGACCGGACGCGGCGAGCGTCATGCCGATGACGAGTGCTGCGCCCGCAGCCTTGGCGACCATCCGGAGCGCCTGTTCAGGCTTGTTCATGAATTCTCCTATCCCGCGAAATGAGAGTGCTGAAAACGGCCGGCGATGCGGTCACTTTTCGGGATTGTTCGGGGTAGCGGATGTCTGCGACGCGTAATAAGCCGCGATGTCGGCGATGTCCTGATCCGACAGCGACGCTGCGATCGCCCGCATCGTGTCGAAATGACGGTCGCCCTTCTTGTACTGGTGCAGCGCGTTCTCGAGGTACTGCTGATTCTGGCCGCCGAGAATCGGCACTCGATAGACTTCAGGGAACGCCGTCCGGTAGTCGGGGATGCCGTGGCAGCCGATGCACATGGCGACCTTGCCTTGGCCCGCCTTCGCATTGCCGACGACATCGGCCGCCTGCGCGCTCACCGCGAACCCCGCCAGCACGGCGAGCGCTGCGGTCACGACATGTTTGCCGACGAAAGAATTCATAGGTTGTAACCTGCCTTGATGGGGAAACGAGCGCCCGAAAGACCACGCCGGGCAACGGCGCAACGCCGTTCTTGTTGTCAGAGCTGCCATGAGAGGCCAAGGGAGCCCAAAAAAGCGCGGCAATTGTACCGCGCTGCCGCGCCGGGCGTCCACTTACGCCCGGCGCGGGGTGCCGGACGCGGGCTCGCCCCCCTCGAACCCCAACGCCGGCGGCGCCCGGCATGCCCGGAAAATCAGCGGCGCATCCTTCCCAATCCCGGCATGCCAGCGGCACTTTGCCGCACCCGGCGGTCCGCCGACGGCGCGTCGGGGACGCCCCGGCTTCTGACTTATACTGAACCTTTTTTGAGAGAGCGTGCCCCCATGCGTTTCGAAGGTTCCTCGCAATACGTTGCCACCGACGATCTCAAGCTAGCCGTCAATGCCGCCATGACGCTGAGGCGTCCGCT
>DASZGN010000003.1:0-7792 GCA_035938775.1 Trinickia sp. | reverse complement strand
CATGCAGTGCGACCTCCCATATTCGGTCGACTGGTGTGCGCTCGCCAACACAATGCAGGCCACATGGTTGGCTGCGCCAGACAAATCGCGCTGGGTTTCTTCCCGATCATCGCGCAAACCCTTGACAGATAAGGCATCGATGAACTGGCACGGCCGATGCAGAGTAGTCGGCAACCGGCAAACCTTTCGCAACACGGCTTGCCGAACATCGCCAGACGGACGAGAGCCATGAACCCCGACCTCCAATCAGCCGAAACCGACTTCCCGCTCGGCGCTCATTTGGTCACGCGTCGCGCCGGCTACAGCCATCACGGCATCTACGTGGGCGACGGCAAGGTCGTTCACTACTCGGGTTTTTGCACGACGCTCCATCGCGGCCCGGTCGAGGAAGTTTCGCTCGAGCGCTTTGCCACGGGCCACATGGTGGCCGTCATCGATGAACCGCATGCCCGCTACGCCGGCCGCCAAGCCGTGCAACGCGCGCGTTCGCGCCTCGGCGAAAACCGCTACAGGCTCCTCACGAACAACTGCGAACACTTCTGCACGTGGTGCATCGACGGTGTGGGCCGCAGCGAACAGGTCCGCGCGAGCGTGCGGCATCCGGCCATCGCGATGCGCGCTGTGACAGGCATGTGCCGCGCGCTCATCGCGGCGCGCACGCGGCACCACGCGCGTTTCGCCCCGAAGGAAGTCCCCGCGTGTGTGGCCCTCGCCGCATGAAGGCAAGGCCACCAAGACGCAGCGTCGAATGCACTTCCACTGAAACGCCAAAGCTCTGGAGACGCAAATGAACACCGCCCGATCGTCCGCTTCGTCATCGCTTCGCCAACTCGTCGACAAGTGGCTGGCGCCAACGCCGTCCACACCGGCGCGCGTGACGCGCATTGGCCGCATGCCACTCGAGCGGCGCCGTTACATCCGCGTCGAGACCGCGCATACGACGGGCACGCTCGCGATCTTCTTCTTCCGTCACGACGACGGCTCATGGTGCGTGTTCCCGCCTGCCGTCGCGCGGCCTGCGATGTCGCGGCTCGCCGCTTGATCCGCGTGCCGAGGCGTCGCGTACTTACGCCGCGCAGGCGAGCACTAACGCAAGAGCGTGGTATGCACGCGGGCGCCGCCTGTCTGCTCGAAGGGCGTTGCGGATTGCGGGCTCGTCACGGCTGCCGAGGCAAGACCGGTGAAGGTCTGCCGGCGCGCGAACAGCGTCTGATGCGCTTGGACCATCGAGCCGCCCGTGATGGCGGCCATCGCTTGCCGGTCGAGTTCGACGCTTTCGGGAAGATCATGGATCACGAGCGTGGTCATGGGGTGCTCCGCGCGACAAAGGAAATGACGATGCCGCCGATGCCTCGAAGCCGGGCGGCCAGCGTGCCTCGCGTGGGCATAGGCGCGCGACGTTCGATTCAGTATAGGAGGCGGCGCGGACCTTCGCGCGAGCACGGGGGACTTCCTTCGGGGCGCATTGCGCGCTGTCGGACAAAGAAAGGCAAGTGAGACCGGGAAGCCTCAATTGCCTTGATCGAAGCGGGGCGGCTTACAGCGCGAAGCCGGTACTCGCGAACTGCGAAGGATTGACGTCGAGCTTGAGCGGGCCAAACCCGGCGCCGATGATGCCGTTGTTGTTGAGTGCGTTGACGACGACGGCCTGGTTCTGTTCGATGTTCTGATTGACGCCGACCGAGACGTTGGCGACGGGGCCGAGGCCCGCGAGCCATGAATTGGTGCCGCCGCGAATCCGGGACATGACCTTGCGGTCAAGCTCCGAGCCGGGCGCCAGTTCGCGAATCATGATGGATGACATGGCGTTTCTCCGAAAGGGTTGTGAGGAAGCGCTGCGGCGGGGCGAGGCCCTGCGGCCTCGCGGCAGCGCGGGTGCATTAGAAATTGATCGTGTTCGAGGCGGATTGCGAGGGCTTTACCGTGGAGTGGATGTCGCCCGCGAACGCGACGTTATTGCCCGTGTTGTTGACGATGTTGTTCGTCTGGCCGATCGCTTGCTCCGCACTGAAGTTGGTTGTGTCGGTGACGTGTACGGGCGAGTACGGCAGGGGCCAGTAATAGCCCATCATGCCGCCGCGCACGGCGGACATGGCACGGTCGTCGAGTTCTTTGGCGACGTTGAGGTCTTCGATCTTGAGCGATTTCATGACAATTCTCCAAAAGTAAGCGAGGGCGCTTTGAGGAAAGTGAGCTGCAAGTGTTGCGGGCTCGGGCCTCTTACTGCACAGGGCGTGCCAAGCGCGGGTGCTGCGCTTCCTGCGGCGCGCAAGCCACCGTCTGGCAAGACTTTGGGGGGGTATGCGGAGTCTGGCGATGCCGGGCGATCATACGAACCGGCCTTCGATGATGCTCGCGTGCCAACACTTGGGGGCCTCTCTGTTGGCTTGTTCGCAACAGACGCCTGGCGCACGCATGCTGAGTTCAGGCACTGATTGCGCAAGGCTTCGGTGCAGACTAGTATCGATCGACGGGCGGGCGCTTCGGCTCGCGAAGACATATTGGCGAAGCGGTGGCGCCACGTGGTCAAAACGCGTTGTTTCGGAGCCTGAGAGGCGCACGAATGACGAGCCTTGCGGAGCTGATTCAATCCTTCCGAAAGGGTGCGCTTTCGCACGACGCGTTCTTCGCGCAGATCGACCGCACGCTCGCGCTCGACCACGTCAATTGCGAGCGGCTGCGCGAGGCGCTCGACGAAACGCAAACGAAAGATCCGCTACCCGACGACATCTATGCCGAGCTGATACGCCACATCGAACGGTTCGCAAGCGCGCACGCGAGCTTAAGCGATGAAACGCGTGTTCAGGTCGCGCCGCCGCCCGCCGTGCGGCACGCCGCGCCGGGGAGGACACCGGGCGAGCCGTCCGAGGACGAGCACGCGCGCGTAAAGGGAATCGGCGATACGCTCAATGGGCGCTTCGTGCTCGAAGAATGCCTCGGCGTCGGCGGCATGGGCACCGTCTACAAGGCGCTCGATCTGCGCAAACTCGAGGCCGCCGACCGCAAGCCGTACATCGCCATCAAGGTGCTGAACGTCCAGTTCCGCGGCCAGCCGACCTCGCTCATCGCTTTGCAGCGCGAGGCCCGCAAGGCGCAGACGCTCGCGCATCGCAACATCGTGACCGTCTACGATTTCGACCGCGACGGGCCGATGGTCTACATCACAATGGAATATCTCTCGGGCAGCCCGCTCAGCAAGCTGCTGCGCGCGCCGGACTTCACCGGCATGCCTTACGAGAAGGCGCTGCCGATCATCGCCGGCATGGGGCGCGCGCTTGCCTATGCGCACGAACGCGGCTTCGTCCATTGCGACTTCAAGCCCGCCAATGTGTTCCTCACCGATGCGGGCGAAGTGAAGGTGATCGATTTTGGCATTGCGCGCGCGCTCACGCGTTCCGACGATGAGAGCGACGTGACGGTCTTCGATCCCGCGACGTTGGGCGGCATCACGCCGGCTTATGCGAGCCCGGAAATGTTCGAGCATCGCGAACCCGATCCGCGGGACGACGTCTATGCCCTTGGCTGCGTGACGTATGAACTGCTGACGGGGCGTCATCCGTTCAATCGTATGTCGGCCATTCAGGCGCGCGGCGAGAAGATGCAGCCGGAGCGTCCAAGCAACCTGGATCGCCGGCAATGGCGAACGCTTGCCGAGGCGCTGTCGCTCGATCGCGCAACGCGCACGCCGAGCGTCGAACGGTTTCTGGAGGGCATGGGCGCGCAAATGCATGCGCCGCCATCGCCGCCGCGGGCACCGAGGCCGCCGCAGCATCCGGAACAATCGCGGCCAGCGCGGCATGGCGTAGGGGTGAGCCGTGCCGTGTGGAAGGGCGCGGGCGTTGCGGTCGTTGCGCTGATCGCCGCCGCGGCGCTTTGGTATGGCTACCGCGAGTGGCCGGGTGCAAGTTCGAGGCCGAACGCGAGCAGCAGCGCCGGTACCGGCACGATTCGACCGCAAACCCCTGCCAGCGCCGAAACGCCATCGCCTGCGTCGACATCCACGGCGCCGCCAGATGTCTCCACACCGCCAGCGCCGCTGTCGCTCGCGGCCGTGTTGCCGGTGCTCGCCGCGCAGCCGTGCGCGGCGTTAAGCGCCTCGATCGATGGCGCGGCGTTGCGTGTACATGGCTATGTCGAGGAACGCGCCGGCGTGGCGCGCCTGCGCGACGCGCTTGCACCTCTCGTGGGTTCACAGGCGCTCAGCCTCGATGTGCAGCCGGTGAGCGAGCACAACTGCGATGTCGTCTCGGCGTTCGCGCCGTACTGGGCATCGACACATCAAGCGGGAAGCGCCGCAACGGGTACGTCGATACGGACGAAAGCGCCGAACGGACAACTGACCGAGGGCAGTCCGCTCGTGCTCGACGTAACAACGCCGGGCTACGACTCTTATGTCAATGTGGACTACTACGTGCTCGACGGCAGCGTGGTTCATCTCGTGCCAAGCCGCCGCGCGAAGGACAATCAGGCGCCGCCGCACTACACGGCGACAATCGGCGGCATGGGCGACTGGGTCATCGGCAGGCCGTTCGGAACCGAGATGATCGCGCTGGTCGTCACGCCCGCGCCGCTCTTCGACTCATTGCGCCCCGATGCCGAACCGCGCGCGAGCCATCTGGCCGCGGTCAAGGAGCGCTTGAAGCAGATCGCCGCGAAGTACGGATCGGCGCACATCGGCGTCGATTTCGCGCAAATCACGACGCGCGCGGGGCAGCGTTGAAGACTGAGCGCCAAAATGTTGATCAGCGACCGTAAATATTCACGAGGCGAAGACGCAGTTTTCGCGGTTGGTCGGATTTTGCCTTTCAGGCCGCCAAACCGACGCGTTACCTTCGCCCGCTCGATGGGCACCAGCCGGGCAGCCGGCTTCCCAGCTTTGGCAATGACGATTTCCGCGCCACTGGCTTGCAGACCAATCAGGTTGCCAGGGAGCGGACTCGCAGTCGTTTCCGTTCAAGACCTTGGCGGAGCTTGGTGCAATGATGGTGCACCCGCTTCGGGCGAATGCGGACCAAATTCAGTCTATAATCAGTCTTGACATCCGCGCATACCAGAGGTGCTTATGAAGTTTTCCACCCAGGTCAAGCCGATCAGCTACCTCAAGAGCCACGCGGCTGAGATCGTCAAAGACATCTCCGAGAGCCGCGAGCCAATGCTGATCACCCAGAACGGCGAAGCCAAGCTCGTGGTCATGGATGTGCGGTCCTATGAGGAGTACGAGGAGACGCTTGCCCTTCTCAAGATCCTTGCTCTAGGGAATCGAGAAATCGAGCAAGGACATTTCCGTGCGGCGGACGACGTGTTTTCCGAGTTGGATAAGGAAGACCGGCAGTGATCGTTAAAGTCGTCTTCCTTCGATCAGCGGAGGCTGATCTCAAGGAGCTCAGAAGTTACCTTCTCAAGAACTTCGGCAACGAGACTTGGCAAGCCTGCTACAGCAAAATCAAAGAGTCTGTCGCCGTCATCGAATCGTTTCCGGCCGGCGGCCAGATTCCCGATGAATTGGTGAGGCTCGGCCTCAATCAGTATCGTCAGGTCATAAGCGGCATGAATCGCATCATCTACGAAGTGCGAGGCGATATCGCCTACGTTCACATTGTCTGCGATACCCGCAAGGATCTGCGATCGATGCTGACAAGGAGGCTCTTGAGGGCATTGTAGTCAGTCGGTCGCGTTCGGCTTCGTTGTCAACGAAAGTTAGCCATCGAACTAGAAAGTTGATGATCGGGCGCGAACGAGTCGGAGTACCTCACCAATGACGCCTGC
Source organism: Trinickia sp. (assembly GCA_035938775.1). Lineage (GTDB taxonomy): Bacteria > Pseudomonadota > Gammaproteobacteria > Burkholderiales > Burkholderiaceae > Trinickia. The sequence goes on along the minus strand of DASZGN010000003.1, from coordinate 2,026 downwards.
ATGAAGAAATACCGGCGGCGGACGGGGTCGTGGAGATGGAGGCTTCCCGCGAGAACATCGTTCACAGGGGGCACCTGCATCCGAAACCTAGATTTGTGGTGGCGCAAACGCGACCGGACGAAAGATCCGCTCTGATGATGGAGAAGCGAAAAAGTGGGCGAGCTTGTGGGCCCGCCCGAAAAGGAAACGCGTGCCCCGTCAATGCCGCCCGACGAGACTCAAGCCGTAAACGAGTGCCGCGAGCGCGGTGATCCAGAAGCTGGTCGGCCAGTCGGTATAAAACGCGAGCGTTACCCCGAGCCACGCCTGCGCGAGCGCGAAGACGGCGGCGAGCACCACCCCGCGTGAGAGACGCGTCGACAGGTTCTGCGCCGCCGCAGCAGGCCCGACCATCAGCGTGAACACGAGCAGCACGCCGACGATCTGCGTGCACGCCGCGACGGTCAGCGCCGCAATCGCAAGAAACAGCACCGACACAAGCCGCAGCGATACGCCCTTCGCCTCGGCGAGTTCAGGCTGCAGCGTCGCGAACACGAGCGGCCGCATGATCGCGCCGAGCGCGATAAGACTGGCCGCGCCGATGCCTGCGAGCACGACGAGCGTTTCCGTGGTCACGCCGAGCACGTTCCCAAAGAGCAGCGCCGTGACTTGCGTCGCATACGCTGTGAAAAAGTGCAAAAAGAGCAGCCCGCACCCAAGCGACAGCGAAAGCACGACCCCGATCGCCACATCGCGTCCCGCGAGCCGCTCGCCGAGCGCGCCCATCGATATGCCTGCCGCAAGCGTAAAACCGACCATCCCCCAAAGCGGCGAGACGCCGATCAGCACGGCACCGGTCGCGCCCGTGAAGCCTACGTGCGAGAGCGCGTGACCGGCGAACGTTTGCCCGCGCATCACGAGAAAGTAGCCGACGATGCCCGCGAGCACGGCGACGATTCCCGACGCCGCGAACGCGTTCACCATGAAGTCGTATTCAAACATCGTGCGTGTGTCCGTGAGAGTGACCAAGCCCATGTTGATCATGGTGGTGCTCATGCCCATGCGACTCATCATCGCCTTCGTGCTCGTGATCGTGCTTTTCGACTTCAACATCGCCCGACATCACGAAAATGCGCCCGTTCACGCGCATGACATCGATCGGCGAGCCATAAAGCCGCGAAAGCACAGGCCGCGTGATCACTTCATCGACGGTGCCAAGCGCCGCGGCGCCGTTGCCGAGATACAGCACACGATCGAGCGCATTGAGCAGCGGATTCAACTCGTGCGCGGAAAAGAGCACGGTGATGCCGAGCTCGCGCTGCACCCGGCGCACGAGCTCGACGACGCCGCGCTGATGATGCGGATCGAGGCTGATGAGCGGCTCGTCGAGCAGCAACAGCCGCGGCTTGCCGAGCAGGCACTGCGCGAGCAGCAACCGCTGCCGCTCGCCGCCCGAAAGCTCGGAGAGCGGACGCGCCGCGAGCGCGCCCGCGCCGACGAGATCGAGCACACGATCGACTTCGGCGCGAATCGCGGCATCGGCCTGCGGCAGGCCCCAACGGTGGCCGTCGGCGGCCATCGCGATGAAATCGCGCCCGCGCAAGCGCCGCCCGGCGAGCGCGCTGCGCGTTTGCGGCATATAGCCGATGGCGGGATTGCCGCGCGCGACGGGCTCACCCGCGACGCGGATCGTTCCCTTCGCGGCGGGCACAAGGCCGAGCACGGCGCGCATGAGCGTGGTCTTGCCCGCGCCGTTCGGGCCGAGCACGCCGATGAACTCGCCGTCGCGCACGGCGAGGCTCGTGTCCTGGAGGATCGTGCGTCCGCCGAGCACGAGCGTCACGCGCTCGAGCTCGAGCGCGGCGCCGCGCCGCGATTCATGCTGCACGTTCATGGGCTTTGCGTCTTGAGCGCGGCCGACAATCTGTCGAGCTGCGAAAGCATCCATTGCTGATAGGTCATGCCGGCCGGCTCGGTTTCGGTGACGCTCACGGCGGGCACCTTCGATTGCTGCGCGAGCTTGAGCATGCGTTTGGTGAGCGCTTCG
>DASZGN010000002.1:0-8758 GCA_035938775.1 Trinickia sp. | reverse complement strand
GATGCCGCGCCCGGCATCGGCGTCCGAAAAATGGGTCATCAGCACGATCTGGCCAATGCCTGGGCAGGCGCGCGCCCGCTCCCAGGCCGCGCGAAACTTTTCGGGTGCATAGCCGAGCCGGTTCATGCCGCTGTTCATCTTGAGCTGGATGTTGACCGGCTTCGACAGGCGCGCCATTTCAAGCATGCGCAGCTGTTCGTCGCAATGCAGCGTGGTGGTAAGACTGTAGCGGTCGATGACGTCGATGTCGGTCGGCCGGAAAAAGCCTTCCAGCAGAAGAATGGGGCCTGCCCAGCCCAGCTCGCGCAGCTTCACGGCCTCTTCGAGATCCAGCAGGCCAAAGCCGTCGGTGGCGCGCAGGCCCGGGAACGCTCGCGCGAGCCCGTGGCCATAGGCATTGGCCTTGACCACCGCCCACACCTTTGAATGCGGGGCGTGACGGCGAGCGACGGCGAGATTGTTGGCTAAAGCAGCAGTATGAATAGTGGCAAGCAGCGGGCGCGGCATAGGCGTTTTCGTTAAACCGTGAGCGGATTGAATTTTCGGGGCGCGATTTGCGAGGCAAGGCACAATGCGCACCTCGCGGCGGTGCGCCGGCAGTCCGAGGCCACCTATTTTCGTGATATAAAGCCGTGCGCACAACCCATTTCGAACGGCATAAGTCCTAACGTGTCACTCGCGGCCAGGGCGGATGCGCCGCGTAAGGACATGCACCGCATCTGATGAAAAAAGGTTTTTACTCAATCATGGCCGCGCAGTTTTTTTCGTCGCTGGCCGATAGCGCCCTTCTGATCGCCGCCATCGCACTGCTAAAAGATCTGCATGCGCCGAACTGGATGACGCCGCTACTCAAGCTGTTCTTCGTCCTTTCATATGTCGTGCTGGCGGCTTTCGTCGGCGCCTTCGCGGACTCGCGCCCGAAAGGCCGGGTGATGTTCGTGACCAACACGATCAAGATCCTCGGGTGCGTTTTCATGCTGGTCGGCGCGCATCCACTCCTCGCCTACGGCATCGTCGGCTTCGGCGCGGCCGCCTACTCGCCCGCCAAGTACGGCATTCTGACCGAGCTGTTACCGCCGGAGCGGCTCGTCGCCGCCAACGGCTGGATCGAAGGTACAACAGTCGCCTCCATCATCCTCGGCACGGTGCTCGGCGGCGCGCTCATCAGTCCGCATATCGCGGCCCGCGTCCTGCGCCACCATATTCCGCTCGTCGCGACGCCCGCCGAAGCGGCCATGATCGTCATCATGGGCATCTACGTCATCGCCGCGCTCTTCAATCTGCGCATCCCCGACACCGGCGCGCGCTATCCGAAGCAGCAGCATGGCCCGATCAAGCTCATCACCGATTTCGCCGACTGCTTCCTCGTGCTTTGGCGAGACAAGCTTGGCCAGATCTCGCTTGCCGTCACGACGCTTTTCTGGGGCGCGGGGGCAACGCTTCAGTTCATCGTGCTGAAATGGGCCGAGGTGTCGCTCGGCATGTCGCTGTCCGAAGGCGCGATCCTTCAGGCCGTCGTTGCCGTCGGGGTCGCGGCGGGGGCGATGCTCGCCGCGGCCAGAGTGCCGCTCAAGAAGTCGCTGAGCGTGCTGCCCGTCGGCATCATGATGGGCATCGCCGTCATGATGATGGCGTTCTACACGCGCGACATCTTCCCGGCGAACTGGGGCCTTTACTTCGGCCGCATGCACGTGCCCGGGTATCTTGTCGTCGCCTACCTATTTCTCATGATCGTCGGCGCCATGTCCGGCTTTTTCGTCGTGCCGATGAATGCGCTGCTTCAGCATCGCGGGCATGTGCTGCTTTCAGCCGGGCATTCAATCGCCGTGCAGAACTTCAACGAAAACCTGTCGGTCCTCGTGATGCTCTGCCTGTACGCGGTGCTCGTGTGGCTCGATGTGCCCGTGTCGATCGTGATCGTGCTCTTCGGCACCTTCGTGTGCGTCATGATGTGGATCGTCATGCGCCGCCATCAGGCGAATCAGCGAGCATTCGACGCCGTCGCGCTGATCGGCGAGCCCAAGCATTGAGCGCAGGCCGTTCCTTTTCGCCGGCCGCCTTGCCATGACCCGCGCCATTCCCAACGTTCTGACAATCGCCGGCTCCGACTCGGGCGGCGGTGCCGGCATCCAGGCCGACCTCAAGACGTTCTCGGCGCTCGGCACCTACGGCGCGAGCGTGATCACCGCGCTCACCGCGCAAAACACGCGCGGCGTCACCGCCGTCCATGTGCCCGATCCGGCATTCGTCACCGCGCAGCTCGACGCCGTGTTCAGCGACATCCGTATCGATGCGGTGAAGATCGGCATGCTGGCCAACGCCGGTATCGTGCGCGCGGTTGCCACGGCGATCGCCCGCTATCGGCCGGCCCATGTGGTGCTCGACACGGTCATGATTTCGAAGAGCGATCACCTGCTCTTGGCCCCCGATGCCGTCGCGGTGCTGCGCGACGAACTGCTGCCGCTCGCCGCCATCGTCACGCCCAACCTGCCGGAGGCCGCCGCGCTGCTGGGCGTCGCGCCCGCCGACGACGAAGCATCGATGGTGCGCCAAGGCGAGGCGCTGCGCGCGCTCGGCGCGCAAGCGGTGCTGATGAAGGGCGGACATCTGCCGGCATCGGCCGACAGCCCCGATTGGCTCGTCGAAGCACGCGGCACCCAACGCTTCGGCGGCGCGCGTCTGCCTGTGATGCATACGCACGGCACCGGTTGCACGCTTTCGTCGGCCATTGCCGCGCTGATGCCGCAACGCGCGGACCTGTCAGCCGCCATTGCCGATGCGAAAACTTACCTGCTCGGCGCGCTGCGGGAAAGCGTGCGGCTCGACGTCGGCGGTGGAATCGGGCCGCTTCACCACTTTCATCGATGGTGGTGACGGATCGGTCGAGAATTCCCCCGACGCGCGCCCGCTTTCCGCTTTCCGCTCTACCGCCCGCCAACGCCACCGCCCGAGTCCCGAGTTGCGTGACCGATGTCTTCACGACGTCCGTGCGAAAGCGCTTGCTCGCTCGGGCCAGTCGTCGGGCACGACAAACCCTCGGGCGCGCTCGCGCCAATGCGCGGCGCCGTCGCGTGCGAAGGCCGCCACCATCGTGGGGCCGCTTTGCTGCGCGAGACGCTCGTGAACCGCTGCCGCCGTGCAAAGCGCATCGGCCTCGGGGCTGCTCGCCGGCAAAGGCCGCCGAGGGGCAAGCCACGCAAGGCGCGGCAACACTACCCAGACATCGGCGCGCGCCGCGGTGAACTCAGGCCATTGCGCACGCGTGATCCAGAAACCGCGCGCATGCGCAGGATCGATTTGTACGGGCGCCGGCATCTGGCTGTCCGCCTCGCCGGCACACCATCGATAGAAAAGCCATCCTTTGACGAACATCTGCGCGTCCCACGGGCCTGCGTGGCCGAGCGAGGCGAACTCATCGCGCGCCGAAAGCGGCAGCTGATGATCGAGCAGATGGGCGAGTTTCAGATCGAAGCGGTCCTGCAAGTTCGGTCCGACGTAATCGGCGAGCGCGGCGCGCGTGCCGCCCGCATGCAGGTAGCACTTCACAGCCAGTTCCCAATGCAGCCGCCGACCGCTCGCCGTTTCGACGAGAAAGTCGCATTCGCCGAGCGTACGCCCGGCCCGACGCAGCGCAACATTGGCCGCAACGAGCCGCACGCCGGGCCCCCGTTGCAGGAAATAGGCGAGCAGGCATTCCGCGTAGCGGCCAAGTCGCGTCACCTTGAGCTCCGCGATCAGGCTGAGCAACGCGGCGCAATCCCGGTCGAGCTCGAGCAGCCAGTCGAGCGCGGCCGCGGCTTCGCCGGGCGTCTCGAACACACTCGCGAGCTTGCCGGTGGGCGGCTGCGCGCGCACGAGCGGCGCACTGAAAAGCAACCAGGCAAGATCGCGCACCGCAGGCTCGCGCAGCGCCTCGAGCAACGCTTCGAGCGCGGCGGCAGCGTCTGCGGCCGGCTCGAGCGCTTTCATTCCGCGGTCCGGGCGGCGAGCGCCTGCCGGTAGGTGTCATCCGCGAAGCACAGATCGGCCCACGCCTTGGCCTTCTCCGGCAGGCTGCGCAGCAAATAGGCGGGGTGATACGTGACGATGACGGGCACACCCTCGTACTGATGCACACGCCCCCGCAGCGATGAAATGCTCGCATCCGTCTTGAGCAGGTTCTGCGCGGCGACACGCCCGAGCGCGACGATCAGCTTGGGCTTCGCGAGCGCGACCTGGCGCTGGAGATATGGTTCGCAGCGCGCGACTTCATCAGGCTCCGGATTGCGATTGCCGGGCGGCCGGCATTTGACGACGTTCGCGATATAGACGTTTTCACCGCGCGCAAGCGAGAGCGCATGCAGCATGCCGTCGAGCAGCTTGCCCGCTTGACCCACGAACGGCTCGCCCTGCTTGTCCTCGTTTTCGCCGGGGGCCTCGCCAATCAGCATCCAGTCGGCGTTGCGATCTCCGACGCCGAAAACCGTGTTCGTACGCTTCTCGCATAGACGGCAACGCTCGCAAGCCGCGACGCGCGCCTCGAGCGCATCCCAATCGAGCTCGGCCAGGCCGCTTGCTTCATCGACGGCTGCGCGTGTGTGCCCGCCATACGGCTCGCTCTGCCCTTCGCTCGATGCGCCGCGAGCACGCGCGTCAGCCGGCCTTTCGGCATCGAATGCGACGTGCGCTTGCGGGGGAGCCGCCCGCCCGGGCGCGCCGGCGACCTCGGCGCGCTTCGCAGCGACGGCCAACGGCGGCTCGATCGCGTGCGGCGCGGAATCGACAACGTGAACGACGCGCGCGCCGTCACCGTCCTCGACAGCTTCGCCCACTTCGAGCGGCGCACCGCGCGTCTGGCCGCGCCGCACCCACAGCGGCGAGAGGCCGAGCGCTTCGAGCGCGGTTTCATCGAACGCCATGCGCGCCCTCCTTCGCAAACGAAAATTGCATCACGATCGCGTCTTCGCGGCTGCGATGGCGCGCCGGATAGTAGTTCTTGCGACGGCCAATCGTGACGAAGCCGAAGCGTTCATAAAGCCGCACCGCGCGCAGATTCGACGGCCGCACTTCGAGCAGCAGGCCGCCCAGTTGCTTGCCTCGCGTGATGCGCACCGCTTCGCGCAGCAACGCAAGACCGGCGCCTGTACCTTGCGCTCGCGGCGCGACGCAAAGGTTCAGCAGATGCATTTCGTCGACGACAGGCATCAGCACGCAATAGCCGATCAGCGTGCCCGTCACGTGCCGCATGCATACGCCGAAATAGCCGTTTCGCAGCGAGTCTTCAAAATTTCCGCGTGTCCAAGGAAATTCGTACGCTTCTCGCTCGACGAGCGCGACCTCGTCGAGATCGGCGTCGGTCATCGGCGACAAATACCTGTCAGCCAGCAGCACCCCGCTCATCGCACCGGCTCCCCATCCCGCCCCGCGCGCGCCGCGAGGCGTTCCGCCGTCGTTTGCGCGACTTTGTCGCGCACGTACTCGGGCGCCGCAAGCGCCGCCGGCACCGTACGGCCCGCACCGTAGGCGCGCAGCGCCGCAATCGCAAGCGGCATCGCATGCGGTAGCGCCTGCGCGTCCACTGTGCGCGCCAGTCGGGCTACGGGCAATTTCTCGCCGAACGCCGCAGCGGCATTGCCTGCCAGCGTGAACGGCTCGTCGGGCGTCGCCAGCTCGGCCGGCGAACCCAGAGAAGGCGGCACAACGGTGCGCCATTCCCCGATGCCGGCATCCCACGCATAGTCGGCCCAATAGACTTCGTCCATGCGCGCATCGAGCGCCGCGAGCACACGACTGGCCGATGGATCGCGCAAGCGCGCGCTTTCCGCACAGACGAGCAGCGTGCTGACCGGCACGACGGGCACCTGAAGCCCGAACGCCAAGCCTTGCGCGACGCCCGTTGCGGTGCGCAGCCCAGTGAAGGAACCGGGCCCGGCGCCAAACGCGACGACATTGCAATCGCGCATCGGCAAGCCGGCTTCGTCGAAGAGCTCTCGTACGGCGGGCAGCACGCGCGCGCTCGAAACGGCGCCCGTCATCTCATGACGCGTCCAGATTCGTGGCGACGTTGCGGGCGCCGTGCTAGCGGGCGCCGTGCTAACGGGCATCGCGCTTGTGGGCGAGTCGGAACGAATGAGCGCGACCGAGCAGTATTCGGTCGAGGTATCGATGGCGAGCAGCACAGTTTCAGTCATGGGCGCTATTGTAATGCGGCGCCAGGCACTGCCGGAGGCGCGAGGCCGCCGAGGAAGCGGGAAGCGCGGGCGGGCACGAGGCCGGGCGGCATCGGGCACCGTGCGCCTGAGTCGCCGGTTTTTCCGCTCAACCGCGTTTGGAGGCATCGCTCGAGCCTTCGCCGCGCATCGCTTGCTATGATCGGCGCCCACCTATTTCGCCAACCGGAGAGCCTCATGAGCGATGTCGATGCACTGTTTGAGCAAGCGCAGGTGGATGTGAAGTCCCTGCCCGAAAAGCCGGGCAACATGACGCTCTTGCGCCTGTATGCGCTTTTCAAGCAAGCCACCGAGGGTGACGTCCACGGCGACAAGCCCGGTTTCGCTGACATCGTCGGGAAATACAAGTACGACGCCTGGGCCTCACTCAAGGGCACGACACAGGCGTTCGCCAAAGCGCAGTATGTGGAACTCGTCGACTCGCTGAAGGCCGGCTCGGCAAACTGATGGGTTCGCAGAATCCGCGAGGATAAAGCCGACGATAGAGTGGCGCAGCGCAGCAAATCTCGTTATAATCCGCCTGCGCTTCGCCGTGAACGTTTCAGTGTGTCTTTTGGCCAGTCGTTTGCGGTGCGGTGCTCGTAGCGTTTTGCTCCAATCCAGTTTAGAACCTGTCCCCTCCTGCCTAGGCCCCACGGGCCGTCTTGTACCAGGCTGGCGGCGATGCCATATCGGCGTGCCGCATCCGATACAGCTTCTAACGAAAAGCTCGCCGCACCCAGCGCGAGCTGCCCCCGTTTTTTGATTTGCTCGCTGCTGTCTTGCATGCAGAATCCGACGACTTGGGTAATGCCGATTGGCGCCGACGTTTTTTTCCCGTGTTTCAAGGATTCTCATGACTTCGAGCCTTACCTCCAGCCCGTTGAACGCCATCGCCGATCGCGCGCTGGACCTCGATACGCCTGACGCGCCCGCCGCGCCCGTCGCACCCGCCGAGCCAACCGGCCCGACGTTCGCGTCGCTCGGCCTCTCGCCGGAAATCATCTCGGCGCTCACGGCTGCTGGCTACGCGAGCCCCACGCCTGTTCAGCAACGCGCCATTCCCGCCGGCATCGCGGGCCGCGACTTGCTCGTCTCGAGCCCGACCGGCTCCGGCAAGACAGCCGCCTTCATGCTGCCGGCCATCGAGCGCTTCGCTCAGCTGCAAAGAACGCAAGCCGCGCAGCCGCGCGAGGCGCGCGAGCCGAACGGTGAGCGCCGTCCGCGCCGCGGGCCGCCCGTCGCGCGTCCGGGCCTGCTCGTCCTCACGCCCACGCGCGAGCTCGCGATGCAGGTCACGACCGCCGCGTCGACCTATGGCAAACACCTGAAGCGCCTGCGCACGGTCAGCATTCTTGGCGGCGTCGCTTATGGGCAGCAGTTGATGCTGCTCGCGAAGAACCCCGAGATTCTGGTCGCGACGCCCGGGCGTCTGCTCGACCACCTCGAGCGTGGCCGCATCGATCTGTCGGAGTTGCAAATGCTCGTGCTCGACGAAGCCGATCGCATGCTCGACATGGGCTTCATCGACGACATCGAGACGATCGTCGCCGCCACGCCGGCGACGCGCCAGACGATGCTGTTCTCGGCAACGCTCGACGGCAAGATCGGCTCGCTCACGAACCGTCTGCTGAAAGACCCCGAGCGCATCGAGATTCAGCATCGCATCGAGTCGCGCGCGAACATCGCGCAGGCCGTGCACTTTGTCGACGACCGCGACCACAAAGACCGTCTGCTCGATCACCTGCTGCGCGATGCCGCGCTCGATCAGGCGATCGTCTTCACCGCGACGAAGAGCGACGCCGACCAGCTCGCCGGCCGTCTCGCCGATGCGGGATTCTCGTCGGCCGCGCTGCACGGCGATCTGCCACAAGGCGCGCGCAATCGCACGATCCGCGCGCTGCGTGAGCGCCGCGTGCGCGTGCTCGTCGCGACTGACGTCGCGGCGCGCGGCATCGACATCCCCGGCGTCACCCACGTGTTCAACTACGATCTGCCGAAGTTCGCCGAGGACTACGTGCACCGCATCGGCCGCACAGGCCGCGCCGGCCGCTCCGGCACCGCGGTGAGCCTCGTGCACCACGCCGAGCAAGGCGCGTTAAAGCGCATTGAACGCTTCGTGCGCGCGACGCTGCCCGTGAACGTGATCGCCGGCTTCGAGCCGCGCAAGGCGCCGGCCGCCAACTCGCGCGGCAACGGCTTCGGGCGTGGACGCCCCGGCAATGGCAACGGCAATGGCGGCCGGCGCTTTGGCTCCGGCAACGGCGGCAGCTCGCGCGGCAATGGCAATGGCAACGGCGACGGTCGCGGCGGCAACGGCTGGGGCGGCCGGCCGTCGGGCGGCTCGCGCGATGGCTACAGCGCACGCCGCGGCGACGCGCCGCGCGGCGCTCGACGCAGCGGTTAAAACCGCGCTTTAGCGCGTGGTGCGGCGAGCCTAGGCTTCGATCACTGCGCGCTTTGCTTTCCGTATGTAGAACCGGTGTCCATCTTGGCACCGGTTTTTTTTTGTATCGGGCCAAATTTCACAATGCGAAAAATTTTTTTGCGTCGTAAAAAAATGTGCTGCG
>DASZGN010000001.1:0-13645 GCA_035938775.1 Trinickia sp. | reverse complement strand
CGGCAGGCGGTGTTTCGCCGTCCTCTCGATCAGCAGTCTCCGGTTTGCCTCACGAAAAAAGCTCGTAAAAACGCGAAGTGAAGTTGTGACAAGCGAAGAAGGTCGCGCAGCTGGGGCGGGTGGGGTGCGGTGGTGCAATGTGCAGGGCATGCCGTTGCTTCGCACTGTCGTTCATTTCGTCGCATCGCTTCGCTTGCGCGTCGTTTGCGGCGACTATCGTCTAGCCGTGTTCTTCGCGATCCCCCGCCTGCGAAGTGCGCCAATCCTACTGCTCGATATCGGGCGTTCGGTCGCAAGGGTGGCGGGTTTGTCACTTCTTGGAGGCTAGATATGTCAGGTATCGCCGGCGTCAAACGCGCATTCGACGCGTTCAGCAACAACCCAATCAATGAAAACTCCGGCCCAGCGAAGAAGCAAAGGACTGAGTCTCCCCCCCGACAAGCATTCGGGAATCTGAGTAACATGAGCCTGCCTTCGAGTGGATCGGCAATGCGGCCACGTGTGCCGTTGCCCCAAAAAATCGCCGGTGCGGCGACCACGGGGCTTGGTCTGGCCGGTGCGGTAATGGGCGGACCCCTTGGCACCGCCATGTCGGTGGGGGCGAACGCTTTAGATGCAGTGACAAGCCATGCGACGCAACAGGCTAATAACGCCGTTACCAATCTTTCCCAGGCGGCGTCTTTGAATGATGCGAAGAATAACGCGAATAACATGGTTAACATGGATCAGCAAATGACCCAGATAAACATGGATGCTCAGATGAGAATGTCGCTAATCAGTCAGAAATCGAAGTTGCTTGAAATGCTGACTCACGAGATTACCGACGGCGCCCAACGCATTGCCAAGGCCGGAACCGGTCAGTGATGGTTCTTCCGTGTCGCACCGCAGGCGGGAGCCTGCGGTGTGAACGTCATTTTTTCTCCGAGATTTTTTACCTCACCCTTCGGCAAAGGCCGAACTCTTGTTCGTTTCATTCGCTCGCGCGCAGTCCTCACGTGCGGGCGAAGTCTTCAAACGAAAAGTTCGAGCGACTCATGCCATGCAAACGCCCGGTGACAGCGTGATGCAAGGCGCTTAATACATATGACGGCACGCCACAGTGGCGGCCGCTCAATGCCGCTTCCAACTTTGCTGCGACTATCCAAACTCCTCGCCTGAGCAAGCCAGCCTTCACTCGCTCATGCGCGCGACAATCGCTTCGATCGAGCGCGCGTAGCGATCCCGTTCAGCCGGCGTCTCTGAGTGGTACGCGCCGACCGCCGCCCACGTATAGCCATACTTGACGATCATCTTGCGCAGGTGCCACGCCGCGACGTAAATGCTCGCGCACGGGTGCATCAAATCGCGTGCCGAGATGCCGTAGCGCGACAGCACCGGCAGATGAACCGAGTTGATCTGCATCATCCCGTAGTCGGTCGAGCCGTTCGCGTTGCGATGCATCGCATTGGCGTTGCCGCGCGACTCCTGCCAGGCGATTGCGCGCAGCACCACCGGGTTCACTTGCTGGTAGGCGGCGGCAGTGGCAAAGCAGTCGAGCTCGGCGTGAGCATCGGCAGGCATGGCGCTCATGACGGCAAAGGCCAGCGAGAGTGCCTGCTTAGGGCTACGCAAGGACATGTTCATGGCGGTGTTCGAGGAGGCGTGTTTGACGATGAAGGTGTACGAGCGCGGCGCTCTTGTGAAAACGCCGTCCGAGAGCGCTTTACGCCATCGGACGGCGTCTTCGGCCGCGCAGAAAAGAAACCGTGCTGCGTGTGCCGCGATTAGCGGCCCATCGTTTCCGACGGCGCCTCTTCGAACACGCGGCGATACCCGTTGATGAGCGTCGAGCGGTGCTGGACCCCCCACTTGTTCGCGACGTCGAGCACGCGTGCGACCGGTGCTTCATCGTCGAGCAGCTCGTCGCGAATGCGTTCCATGCGTTGACGGCGGATCAGCTCGCTCGGCGACAGGCCAAGGTGGTTCTTGAATGCCGCTTGCATCGCGCGTTCCGTCACGCCCACATGTGAGGCCACTTCGCGCACCGACAGATCCTTTTGATCGAGGTTGTCCATCAGGTAGCGGTAGGCGCGGCGATATTTCGCGGGCAGGCGTGCGCTCACGTCGTCGGTGCGCGGCTGGCTGCGGGTCGGCTGCGTGCGCTCGGACGAGGCGACGTTCATCGAGACGTTGTCGGCTCGCACGTGCTGAATGGAGGCCAGCGCGTAGCGGCCGTAGAACTGTGCGAACTCCTGCGTGCGCATTTGCTGCTGCATGATCTTCGCGCGGCAGTACAGATAGTCGAGGTACCAGCGTGCATGCTGATGGCCTTGCGCCGTTGCCGCACCCGACGCGTCGAGCATCGATTCGGCAAGCTGCGTGGCGCACCCGGCGATGGCCGCAAGCGTGATTTCGAGGCACACGCCGCGGTGATATTCGACAAGGCCCATCTTGCGGCTTGCGTTCGCATACTCCTTCAACGCTTCGCCTGCCGCGGTTTGACCGTTGGCAAGCGAAAGAAGATGGCGAAGGTGCTGGATACGTTCGGCGATGAGCGGCAGCACCGTGCCGGCAAACGAAGCGTCGAGCACTTGCGGTTCTTGCGGCGTGAACTCGGCGATGACCGAGCGCCAGTAGATGTGGTCGGCGAGTTGCTCCGAGCAGTGCAGTCGATGCTGCGCGAGCAGGTCGCGGCGCAGCGCATCGACCAGGCACACCCAGCGGCGGTCGCCGCTCGAATGAGCAAGCGCTGCAAGCTCGCCAAGGCGATCGCACGCCGCTTGCACGCAGCCGAGATGGAACAGCACGAGCGTCGCGCCGACGAGGCTGTCGAGGCGCTGACGCGGTGTCGCGGTCTTCTCTTCCGCCACGCGCTTGAAGCAGCTCAGCGCGACGTTGAACTGGTTGCGGAAGAATGCCTGCCAGCCGGTATTGCGGCACGACACGATGCGCAAGGCGTCGCGCGAATGACGAACCGCCTTTTGCGCGCGCCGATACGTTTCTTCGGCTTCCTCGTAGCGGCCCAGCATGAGTTCGATGTCGCCGTAGATTTGCAGCAGTGCATGACCGGGCTGAGCGCCGGCATCGGGGTCGGCAAGATTCGCTGCGGTACGGGCCGCATCGAGGAAGCGGCCATCGAGGACTTTCGACACGAGGTCGCTGGGGATGTCGTCGGATGCGAGAACCGAAGAAGCTGCGAAGTAGACCGTCGAGAACATGATGTGCTCCTGACTCAATGAATGGTGCGTTAAGTGGCCTGAGGCGAAGTGGTGAAGCAGTGAGCGCATGTTTTCATTGGCGAACTTTTCCGGCTCGCATTTGTGATGGTTTGTTACCTTCGTTGTGACGTTTCGCGTTGGTCGCCGTTGGGCGGGCTGATGCGCGCGCGTGACGCGCGCCAGGCGCTGCGCGGCTAAGCGCGCAGTGCAGAGGGCGAAAAGCGTCGCGCTATACGACGCGACTCGGCAGCGAGCGAGAAAGAAGAGTGAATTGTGTAAAGCGCAGACGAATGCGCATGTCGACGATCAGGCATCGCCGGTTGTTATCGCGGCAATCTGCAAAACAGATCTTTTTGACGTTTTCGTGAAAACGGAAAGCGAGTGACAAAAAAATACAGATCGACGCGATAACCAGAATCAAGCGGCTACGTCGGAGTTCTGCAATGTTTCCGCTGTACTGTTCTGCTCCTCCGCGCAGGTGCGGTGTGGCCATTCGCTGTTTTGGCGATGTCTCGCAGCGGAGTCCTTATTGATGTCGACTCAATGTCTCCCGCGACTCCGCGCCACACCGGCGCCGATGCCAAAACGGGCTTCATGACTTCATGGCCACTGTCAATAGAGAATTGCGCAAAATTTTTTTGGGTCCCCCATAAATTTTTTTTGGTAAAGCCGGCGGCTCGCGACGCCGTAAACGTTGTCATGTAGTGCTGTACGTAGTGTTGCGTAGGACTCGCCGCCCAACGTCGTGGGTTGCGCATGCGCTGCATGCCGTTCAGCCTGCTCGATGCAATCCCATCAATCGGGTGTGGCGACGTTCGACTCTCGGCGCAACAGTTTTCTTTGCCGACCGCAACGGAGTATCAACGAATACGTAGTGTCTGAAGCGGCTTTGCGACGGGCCGCGGCAGGACTGAGGTGGCGGCATGAGTGAGCGATTATTGGGTTGGGCAATGAAAAGCGCGCTGTGCTGCGTGTGGTTTGCCGCCGGCGCGGCATGTGCATCCGATCAGCAGGTGATTGTCGAAGGCGGGCACCGTGCAGGAGAAGTGGTGCGTACGAGCGGGCACGGAGTGCCACTCTTGCATGCGCTCGAACAGGTGGTGCCCACGAGCTACAGCGTCAACGTGCCGAACGCGGGCGCGTGGGCCGATGTGCCCGTCAGCTGGCGGGCGGGTGGCTCGCTTGTGCATGTGCTGGCAGATATGTTGTCGGTCAATCCGTCGCTGCAGGCGCGCATCGATACGGATCTGCGCCTCGTCACCGTCACCGCGCATGCGCCGTTGCCGGGCGCCGAAGCGGCCCCCGCGTTAGCGGCATCGCCTGCGAAGGCGGAGGCTCCCGCAAACAACGTAGCGAATAATCCAGCGAACAGCGCAGAGAACAAAGCCGCGAACAACGCCGAGAACACGGCAGACAACAAAGCAGTGCCGCCGCTCCTTGCGCAGGCGGCTCCCGCCGCGCCGTCCCAGCCCAGTGTCGTGGCGAGCGCATCGTCCGTCGCCGCGCCGCCGCCACCACCACCTCCTCCGCCCGCGGAAAACACGGTCTGGCAGATGCGCACCTCCGACGGATCGGTGCGCAATGCGCTCGCGCGCTGGGCCGACGAGGCAGGCTGGCAATTCATCTGGGACGTGCCGACCGATTTCACGGTCGATGCCACGGCCACCATCCACGGCACACTCGACGAGGCGCTGCATCAAGTCGTGAGCGCGCTTGCCAACTCGCAGGTGCCGATCCAGGTCGTCCTCTATAAAGGCAACCGCGTGCTTCGCGTCATTCCGAAGGGAGCAAGCTGATGCGCGCATTGAGTCGCATCGCAGCCATCAGCGTCGTCGTATCGCTCGTCGCCGGCTGCACCGGACTGTTTCAAAACATCAATCGCGATGCGCGAGCGGACGTGTCACGCGCGGGCGAATTGCTGCGCAAGACCGCCAAGGGCGACAACCGTGACAGCGACACCGAAGGCGTCGTGGTGAAGGACGAGCTGTGGCTGTCCGGCAATACGTTGAAGATCTCGCCGAAGTCGACACTGCCGAACCTCTTCAATGAGCCTGCGAGCTTCGACGGCACCGTCGATTCGCTGCGAACGTTCTCGGAGCGCGTCACACGCCTCACGCACATACCCGCGAAGGTGGCGCCGGGCGCGGACGACGCCGCCGCGCGCGCGATGCAGTCCGTGCAATCGAATGGCGCCCAAGCCGCGACGCCTCCCGGCGTGCCGCCGCTGCCGGCGGGGCTGTTGCAAGGGCCCTCGCCGCAAGGCGCGGCGCGAGGCGCCGCGACAGTCGGGGCCGACCCGACGCCGGTCCATATCGTGTATCCGCACGGCACCCTGAGCGGGCTCCTCGACACGGCAGCCGCGCGCTTCGGCGTCTACTGGAAGTATGCGGACGGCGCGATCGTCTTCTACTACACCGACACGCGCGTGTTCCAGGTGACCGCGATTCCGGGCGATTCGAAGCTCGACACGAACGTCGTGAGCGGCTCGAACAATGCCGGCTCGCCGAGCACCGGCGCGGTAGGCAGCGGCGGCGGAGGGCAAGCGACCGGTGCGCCGGTCGTATCGTCGGACAACACGACCAACATCGCGATGAACGCGCAGCTGTCCGTCTACAGCAGCCTGCAATCGGCGATCAAGACGATGCTTTCGCCCGCGGGCTCGGTGGTGAGCTCGCCTGCGACGGGTTCGATTTCGGTGACCGACACCCCCGACGTGCTCGAGCGCGTCGGGCAATTCGTGGAGCAGCAAAACAAGGTGCTCGCGCGGCAGGTGCTCGTGAACGTGACCGTGCTGTCGGTCACGCTCTCCGCCGACGACAGCTACGGCATCAATTGGACCGCCGTGTATCAGGCGCTCGGCACGAAGTTCGGCATCACCAGCGCGTTCTCGAGTCTGCTCTCAGGGGCGAGCCAGTTCTCGGCAACGGTCATCACGCCATCGAGCCGCGCATCCGCCACGCAGGCGATCGTGAGCGCGCTGTCGGACCAGGGCACGGTGCGGCGCAAGACCTCCGCGTCCGTCACGACATTGAACGATCAGCCGGTGCCCGTGCAGGTCGCGCAGCAGCAAAGCTATCTTGCGCAAGTGTCGACGACGAACACGGCAAACGTCGGCAGCCAGACAGCGCTCACGCCCGGCACGATCACGACCGGCTTCAACCTGACGCTGCTGCCGCACATCCTCGACGACGGCACGGTGATGATGCAGTTCTACACGAACATCTCGTCTCTCGCCGCGCTCACTACGTTTGGGCCCCCGGGCCAGTCCATCCAGTTGCCGACCGTCGACACGCGCAACTTCCTGCAGCGTGTCGCGATCAAGTCGGGACAGACGCTCGTGATCAGCGGCTATGAGGGCCTCGCGGACCATGGCGTGCAGCAAGGCGTCGGCGCGCCTGGGAACTACGCGCTCGGTGGCGGCTACAGCGCGACGCATTCACGCGAAGTCATCGTGATCCTGATCTCGCCGATCACGATGAACGGAGCCTGAGAAGGTCTCGGGGCAGGCATCCATCATGGCCACGCAAATCGTCCAGATCGACCGCTACCGCTTCGTTTGCGGACTGTTCTGGCAATCGCTCTCGCGCCGGCATGAATTGCGCGCGGAGGCGCTCGAGCTCGCCGCGCGGCTGAACTTCGATGCAATGGTGCTGCGCATCGACCGCAGCTTCGCGGGCGCCGGTTTCGCGAGCACGCGCGAGGGGGCGCAGCTCGGGCTGCCATCGCTTGGCGCGCTCGTTTCGAAGACGATCGCAAGCGAGGGCGCCTTCTACGACGGCCGCCAGCAGCCGGCGCCGAACTGGCTCGGCGCATTCAGCCTGCCCGACGGCCGCTGGGCGTACTTCGCCGTGCGCGACGGCGCGTTCTTGCCGAATGGCGATTGGGTCGGCACGAGCGAGGAGGTCTTCGAGCGGCTGCACAGCGACTACAGCCTTGGCGGCTGGAATGTCGTGATCGGCGATTCGCGGATCGAGGCTCAGGGCTTTCACAACTTCTACGCGCGCCGTATCGAGGACATGATTCCGCGGCGCGGCGGCAGACCTCATGTGCCGCGCTGGCTCAATCTCGCGCGCGTCGACAAGCGGCCTCGATTGAGCCGGATCGCGCTCGTGGCCGCGGCCGTCGCCGTGGTGGGCGTCGGCATCTCGGCGGGGCTCGTCTATCGCCAGCGCAAGCTGGAGCAAGCACGCGAGTTGGCGTTCGCGCGGGCGCGCGCGCAGTTGCAGTTGCAGCAAGCGGTGCGTGCACCGACCGAGCCGGCGCACCCGTGGGCGGCCGTCCCGCTGCCGTCGACGTTCGTGCAAGGGTGTCTCGGTCGCTTCGACAAAATCGCGCCGGGCGGCTGGCAGCTCGACGAGTTCGCGTGCCGCCCGGCGAACGTGAGCTACAGCTGGTCGCGCAGCGACTCGAACGTCGCATTGCTGATCGCGGCCGAGCCGCATGCGGTGGTCGACAACGGCGGCGAGCATGCGACGCTCGTCGAGCCCGTCGCGCTGCCCGCGGGCGGCGACGAGGCGATCGACGGCATTCATGGCGTGCGCATCCGAATGTTGTCGGCGTTTCAGTTGCTCGGCGTGTCGCTCAATTTCGCGCCGCAGCGTTCCGCCGTGCGCGAGGAGTCGCTCGCCACGAAAACGCTGGGGACATTGGGTGCGAAGCAGGATGCGCCCCCCCCACCGCCGTGGCAGACGTGGCGCATATCGGCCAAGCTCGGCGACCTCTCGCCGACGAGCGTGCTCAGGTATCTCGACCAGCCCGGCGTGCGCATCGACAAGGTCTTGTACACATCGGGCGAATGGAGCATCGAAGGAGTGATGTATGAGAAATGATCGTGCATTGATCGTCCTCGCGGCGTGCGCGTTCGCATGGCCGATGCTGGCCGCTGCGCAGAATGCGGCGCCGGCTTCCGCGAACGGCGCGTCCGCCCCGGCTGAGGCGGTGTCGCCGCGTGCGGCTGTCATGCCGACCGCCGGCGCGATGGCGGCGGCGAACGAACTGATGCGTCTGCAGGAAGATACCGTCGTGCTCAAGGCCGAGCTGAAGAAGCTCGACGCGCAGGCGCAGATCGCCGAGCGCGAAGAGGCGCTTCGCCGGATGGGACATACGCAGACGTACGAGGAAGTGTTCCTGCTGGCCACGCAAAGCCTCGGCAAGACGATGAGCGCGACCGTGCGCACGAGCGACGGCAGCGAGTTCGACGTGCGTGCCGGCGACACGTTGCCGAACGGCGCGCGCGTGATGTCGATTCGCTCGGGCGCGATGGTGATCGAAGCCGATGGCGGCCACCGCATGACGCTCACCGTGTCTGGCGCGCGCAAGCCATCGTCGCCGATCGCCGCCGCGGCAGGGGCCGGCTACGGCGTGCCGCCGATCCCCACGCTGCCGATGTCCGCAAGGTAAACGCCATGGGCTCCATGCCGCCCTCGGGCAACCCCCCTAAAGGACCCGTGCCGATGCGCACGTCCGGCGTGATCGATGCGCGGCCGGCGCTCGCGCCCGCACCCGCACCGCCGCGCCCCCCCGGTTCGGCGGCGCCAAGTCTTGTCGCGCCCGGTTCGATGCCGCCCCCTGCGTCGATCGTGGCGATCGGTCAAAGCGCGTCAGGTGTGCAGGGCGTGCAGGGCCCGCAGGGAATGCAAAGCGTGCAGGGCGCGCCGAACGCATTTCAGTCCGGTCAGCAGTCGACGCTCGCAAACATGGCGCGGCCGCTGTCGGACAGCGGCGAGTACGCCGCGAGCGACGAAGAGCGCAAGTTCCTGTGCCTGCTTGACGACGGCCGTCTGCTCGTCGCCGAAGGGCACGACATGAACCCGTTCGTGCTCTCGTACTGCGCGCGGCTGGAGCGGCTGAACTACCGTTATACGACGCGGCTCGTGAGCCTGGACGTCGTGCGGCGCGCGTATCAGGGCCAGCGCCGCGACGGCAGCGCGGAGCGGATCGATCACACGCAGATGCAGGTCCTCGCGAAGAATTTGATCACGCGCGCGTGCGACGAGCGGGCGTCCGACATTCACATTCGCGTCAACCGCTTCAGCACGGAAATCCTGTTCCGCATTCACAACGAGCTCACGCGGGTCAGCGAACAGACGCGCGAGTACGGCGAGCGGCTGCTCGCGACGCTGTATGCGGCGATGGCGAACGTATCGGACAACACGTACAAACCCAACGAGCGCCAGGATGCAAGCATCGGCGACCGCGACAAGCTGCCTGACGGGCTCTTTGGCGTGCGGATCGCGACCGCGCCGACGAATCTCGGCAGCGTGATGGTGCTGCGGCTCCTCTACAACGACGCCGGCGATGCGATGGATCTCACGCAGCTCGGCTTCACGCGGGCCCAAGCCGAGGCGGTCGATCTGCTCGCGCAGCGGCCGCACGGGATGAACATCATCAGCGGGCCGACCGGCTCCGGCAAATCGACCACGCTGCAGCGCGTGCTCACCCGGCAACTGAAGGAGATGGCCGGATCGATTCACGTGATCACCGTCGAGGATCCGGTCGAGTATCCGATTGCGGGTGCCGTGCAGACGCCGGTCGTCAACGCGTCGACGGAGGAAGCACGCTCGGCCGCGTTCGCGGCGGCGATCGCCAATGCGATGCGGCTCGACCCCGACACCATGATGATCGGCGAAGTGCGCGACCGTGCGTCCGCGCAAGGCGCGTTGCGCGCGTCGATGACCGGCCACCAGGTCTGGACGACGGTCCACGCGAACGGCGCGCTCGCGATCGTCGACCGCCTGACCGATCTCGGCCTGCCGCTTGCGATGGTGACCGACGAATCGCTCGTCACGGGCTTCATCAGCCAGCGGCTCATCAAGCTGCTCTGCCCGCGATGCGCGCGGCCGTTCTCGGAAGTGATGCATGAGATGGACAGGAGCTTCGTCGCCCGCGTGAAGCGTGCGGTCGGCCCGCGGTTCGACCGCGTGCGCGTCGCCGGGCCCGGCTGCGCGCATTGCTCGCAGGGCACGATCGGTCGCACGGTCGTCGCGGAAGTGATCCGCACCGATGCGACGTTCTGCGAACTGTTGCGCGCGCAGCGCAAGGCCGATGCACAGGCTTACTGGCTGAGCGAGCTGGGCGGCCACACGGTTGCCCAGCACGCGGCCGAGAAGGTCGCAGCGGGCCTCGTCGATCCGCGCATGGCCGAACGGGTGGTGGGACAACTGCCGCCGGCCGACGGCGATCGTGCGCTTGCCGGTTCGTTGGGAACAAGCTATGGCACTTGATCTCAATCGTCGGTGGGCGCGCCTTCAGTTGACGACGCAAACGCGGCTGCGCGTCTACCGGAAGATCGCGAAGATGCTCTCGAACGGGCTGCCGCTGCTCAAGGTGCTCGAGGAGCTCGAACTACGCGCGTCGCACGAGGGACGCAAGCCGAACGAGCCGTTGGCGATCGCGCTCTCCGATTGGCGCCGCGTCGTGCAGAACGGCGGCATGCTGGCCGAGGCGATTCAGTGGTGGGTGCCGTACACCGAGCAGATGATCGTCATGGCGGGCGAGCAGTCCGGGCGGCTCGATTCCTCGCTCGTGACGGTGTGCGGCGTCGTGACGTATGGCCGGCGCATTCGCCTGTCGGTCGTCGGCGGCCTCAGCTATCCGGCCGTGATCCTCACGATGACGCTTGGCTACCTGTACCTCTTCGGCAAGCTCGTGATTCCGCGCTTCGCGTCGATCGTCGATCCGTCCCGCTGGCACGGCGTCGCGCGTTCGCTCTACGCGATGTCGCAGTTCGTGCAGGGCGGAATGATCTATTGCGTGATGCTGCTCGTGATCTTCATGGGCCTCATCGTCTATTCGATGCCGCGCTGGTCGGGCCGTGCGCGCATCGTTTTCGACCGCTATCCGCCGTATTCGATTTATCGGCTGATCGTCGGCTGCGGCTTTCTGATCGCGTTTTCGTCGTTGCAGACGGCCGGCTTCACGGTCGAGAAGTCGCTCGCCCGGCTTGCCGCGAACGCCAAGCCGTGGCTGCGGCAACGCATCGACGACATGCTGTTCGGCGTGAAATCCGGGCTGAACGTTGGCGAAGCGATGAAGAACACTGGCTACCGGTTTCCATCGGCCGAGATCGTCGACGACCTGTGCGTGTACGCCGAATACAAGGGTTTTTCCGAGGCGCTGCGCGCGTTGGCCGACGAGTGGATGCAAGAGGGTGTCGAGACGATCGAGACGCAGATGCGCGTCGTGAACGGCGCCGCGATCGTCACGCTCGCGCTCGTGTTGTCGTGGCTCATCACCGGTTTCTTCGGAATTCAGCAGGAGATTGCGGCTTTGTCCCGCTCCATGCATTGAGTCCGTTCTTAAATCGAATCGTGCAGTCAGTCGGTCAGGCGGTCAGGCGAGGCCGAGCGAATCGGATGGTCGTGTTAGTGGGTTGTGGTTGGCTCTTAGTTGGTTGATATCAGGAGAAGAAAACATGCAAGGCACAAAATCTCGCGCTTACCTGTCGGCCGCGCTGGCGCGTCGGTCTTCTCGCCGCGTCCAACGCGGCGCTTCGCTGCTCGAGGCCATCGCGTACCTCGGCATCGCGGCGATTGTCGTGATCGGCGCGGTCGCGTTGCTGAACGGCGCATTCAACAGTGCCGGGTCAAATGATCTCACGCAGCAGATCAGCGCGATTCAGACCGGCGTGAAGAAGCTCTACATGGGGCAGCAGACCGGCTATACAGGCGTGGATGACGCTGTCCTGTCGAGCGCGGGCGTGCTCCCGAGCACCATTCCAGTCGATGCGCAGGGCAAAGCCACCGACACTTGGGGAGGCGCTATCACCGTTGCCTCGCCTAACCAAGGCAGCTTCACCATCTCTTATGCGAATGTGCCGGACAGCGTGTGCATCACCGCTGTTACCGGGGCGGGAAGCTGGACGGGCGTCAGCGTGAACGGCACCGCTCAGGCGGGGTTCCCGGTCACGCCGACGCAGGCGCAGACTGCTTGCAACGCCGGCAACAACACCATCGTCTGGAGCTCGAGCTGATCCAGGGCACGAGGTAACTTTCATCCCTCATCGTCGACACGGCGCGGCGCAACGCAACCATGTACCTGATCTGGGTCATCGCCACCTTCGGCATGCTCGCGGGCGCCTATGCGCTCGTCAGCAGCGAAGCCGCTTCGTCGGTGTCGAGCGCGTCGAGCCCTTCGGCGATGACCCTCGCGATGAACATGAGCCAGTACCGGCAGGCCGTTCTCATGTACGCGGGTGCCAACCCGGCGTTCTCCGGTAGTGTGTCGCCGACAAACCTGCGGCCGTACCTCGGCGCGAGCCATCCCAATCCGATCTGGAATAACTACGTCGTGCCCAACGTGGGCTACACGGGCAGTCTTGTCGTCGTCTATGCATCGTCGAAAGCCGACCCGCAAGTGACGCTCGACATCGAGCAGCTCGCGCAAGGCTCGGCGCTCGCGGGTGCGGCGTTCAACAACACAGTGGTGTCGCCCGGCAACGCGGCGGTGCCATTGCCGGCCGCGCTGGCCGGCAGCGTGCCGAACGGCGTGCCCGTCTGGATGGCGCAAGCCTATGAATAAGGCAGCTAAATTGCGTGCGCACATCGGAATGCGGCCACGGGCGCGCGGCTTCACGATGATCGAGATGCTGGCCGCGCTCGCGCTGGCCGCCCTCATGATCGCCGGCGTGACCGCGCTCATCAACTCGTCGCTCGAAGATACGCGTGCGCAGCAAACGGCGCTCTATCAGTCGCAGATGACCGCCGCCGCCACGCAACTGGTTCAGCAGAACTACGTCGCGCTCGCGGCGCAGGCAACGACCGCGACACCCGTGGTTGTAAGTCTAAACGGGGCGCCGTATCAACTCTCGAGCTATCTGTCCAACGCGACCAACGGCCAGAACCCGTACGGCCAGACGCCGTGTCTGCTCGTGTACGCCGCGCCGACGCCCGGCGCGCTTCAGGCGCTGCTCGTGACCGAGGGCGGGCGCACGATTGCCGACCCGGAGCTCGGCTATATCGCGGCGAATGCGGGCGCGGGCGGCGGCGCCATCCAGGCGACGAACAACGCCGGTGGGGCCGCGACGGGCGCATACGGCGCGTGGTCGGTGGGCACGCCGAATCCCGCGGGCGCCACCTGCTCGGGCACGAAGACCGGCAAGGGGCACCTGGCGAGCCTTGTGTCCTACAACGGCACGCAATCGCAGAACACTGACTACTTGTATCGCGTGGCGGTGCCCGGCAACCCGGGCGCGAATACCATGCAGGTGCCGATCGTCCTGGCGACGCAGGCCGACTATGCGGGCTGCGCCTCGCGGGGGGCAATCGCCGCCGACGCGAGCGGCAACGTGCTCACCTGCATGAGCGGCACCTGGGAGCCGCAGGCGTCGTTTCACTGGCGCGGGCCGGTGGCGAACGCGGCGGCGCTGGCAGCGCTGCCGTCGCCCGCCGCGGGCGACGTCGCGATGACGCTCGCGACGAACCGCGCGTACACGTACACCGGCACCACGT